>JAYTHD010000087.1:0-4786 GCA_043732975.1 Verrucomicrobiota bacterium | reverse complement strand
CCCAATGAAATCACAAAGCTTCAGGATCTGCTTCATTTGCTTGAAGTATAGCTCGATCTCCCAACGGCAACCGTACAATTCCACAATCATTGCCGCGCTCCACGTAAGTCGGTTGGTCAAGAAAAAGTTCAAGCGGGCTTAAGAGAGAGAATTCATCTGTCCCTTGGCGCTTTTCAGGACAGAAATTACCACCCTGAGACAATTTCCCGCAACAAAACCCAACAGGAGAGATACTGGGAGCTATGTGGCAACGTATATATCGGAGTTAAACTTTCGACCGGACACCGTAGCCCGCCACGAAAAGCACCTCGCGCCTTGACGCGATTCACAGGCAAACTCAAAGGCTCGGATCCTATCCGAAATTCGGTCAAATCCTTAAAACCCAACCGAATTCTGCGACCATGGCCAGCGATGGGGCAGGGACGGGGGATTTGGAAGGATTCAGAACTGTGGCAAATCCTGCGTCAGAAATTCTCCACCGAATTGCTTCTGTTTTTCATAAAAGAATACGAATTTGCGCGGGCTCCATTGCGCGGTTTCAACCTTCTTCATCCTTTGATGAAATGACTGAAGTAATCGGTCCTTATGCGATGAATTGAATACAAAAAAGTTCCCGCTCGACATCTGGATTTCCCTAGTGGTGATCACGCGAAGGAAAACCAGGATCCGGGCCTGGGATTGGGATTGGGCGAGAGATTTGGAAAAATTGACATCCGTTAAATGCACCTCGGGCTGTTCTGGTTCCAGAAGGTCCTTTAGGACGATTTGACAGGTCTCCGGGAGCACAGCGGTGGTCCGGAAAAGGGAGGTGCGGGAATGTCGATACCCATCGAGGTAGGATGCCTCGTCTTCGGTAAATCCATTCTGAACCGGATCGCAGAGTTCCACCAAGGAGCGGCCATTTATTCGAACTTCGCAGTAGAGATAGTCCGACAGGGCGGCGATGTCCAAATCACCGTCGAGAACCAGAGTTCGGCCAGGGGTGGGGATTCCCAGGGCCTGTGCGGCCTTGACGAGATCGAATCCTAAGGGATGCGACAGGCTCAGGATCTTCGCGTTCATGGTCAGGCCGGCGGTGCGCAACCGGCGATAATTATTGAGATAAGATTCTCTTCCAAGTCCGAACATCCTGATACTTTAGGCTTGAGACCGCTCACATGAAGGTGGGTTATTCAATACTTGCTCACATGGCAGGAGGAGTATTCACCTGTCCCTTGGTGCGCGGGATGTGCTAAGCCGGCTCCAAGTCGGCGGTCCGGGTTCTCCGTCGCGCGTTAAGGGCGACGGAGAGTGAATTCACACTCCGGACGCGCCCCTAGTTTTTTGGCCCGGGCAGCTCGACCCGGACGGTCACACGTTGATCCTTTGGATTGGCGATTTCGAATTGTGCGTCGGAATCGCCGCGGGAGATCGGGTGAATGCCCCGGCTGGCGACGCCGCGATCTTTGAGGGCGTTGGCCACGGCCTGGGCCCGGAGCAGTCCAACACGCTGGTTGGTCTTGCTGGTTCCGGACCGACTGGCGTGGCCGCGAAGTTCGACCGTCAGCTCCTGGTTTTGCCCGGCGGCCGCGGCTTGCAACTTTTGAATTTCCGTTGCCAATTGATCCAGCCCGGCCGCGGCGTCCGGCACGAACGCGTCGGCTTCCGCAAAATAGATGACCTGATTCTCCACCCGCTGGACCGCCTCCGCCAAGGCCCGCTGGGAGGAGTCGAGAACCCGGGTCGTATCCAGGCTAACCACGCCGGGCAGACCCAGTGCCGATGCACGCGCCAGCTCGATCCAAGCCGCCGGCGCGTAGCCCTCGGCGACCAGGCGTTCACCGTCGAGGCGCAGGCTTACTCCCGGGGGCGGGGCGAGGCGTTGGATGGCCCGCCGGACGACCATTTCTGGCATGAGAGACCAGAACGGAGTGAGGTGGAAAACCGCCCGCTCCAGGGGCAACCCATGTCGTTGCAGAAGCTCTTTGGGCGCCGCGGCCAGCGGGTCACGCAGGCCCAGAAACGTCCAGACGCCACCGCTGCGACTGACATCGGTCACCACGATGCCTTCACTATGGGTCAGTTCGGCTTGAAAACGGCGCCATGCCCGGGTTTCACGCCAGCTCCAAACGCACCAAACGATCAAGGTCACGAGGATCACTGAGACCAACGCCCAGAGCTTTGCCGAGGAGGGTGTTCCCGCGAGGGGTTGTCCGGCCGGGCCTCCGTGTTGCTCGACCAGACATTGTTCCAGATCGCGCGCCGCGGTCGTCAGGGCGACGTTGTCCCCGGCGAATCCGGCGAGCGCCTGGGCGTGACCCCGGTGAATGTCCTCCGTGACCTGTTGCAGCAGAGCGCGCAGCGTCTCGGGGGCATGTCCCCGGATCGCAGCCACCAAAGTTGCCCGTGGTCCGTGCGCCAGCCACAAGGTCAGTTCGCCATACTCGACGGTGTTGAGTCCGTCGCCGTGGTCGGTGCGGAAGGAATCGCGCATGAAGTCCTGAATCGCGGCAAGCATCGCCGAAACCTGATCGGCATCCCGTATTTCGGTTCGGACCGCATGCACTTCCGCCAGGAGGAGGCTGGATTCGTTGTGGATCAAAAGCACCTGTTCGACCCGATAGACGAGGGTCCGCGCGACGACGACTTCCGCGAAGGATCTGCCGGTGCGCCAGCCTTCCCAGCGCCAGCGGAGTCCTTGAAAGGAAAGACTGTGTTCCAACGTGCGATTGAAGGATTGGGTCAACTCGCGGAACATCGCCGCGATGCTTCGCCGAATGGCCGGGCCAATAATGGGAAAGATGGCATCGGCCAGGGGCGCCGGATCGCGCTCGACCGACTCCCGCAGTGCGGATTCAATGGTTGGGGCGAGAGCCCGGCCGAGACGTTTGTCTTTTTGACTGGCGTAGCGGATGGCCTCCGTAAGGACCTCACCCACGGCGGCGGCGTGGCGGACGGGATCCTGAATGACTTCCCGAATCTCCGCAATCTGATCACGCTCCGGCTCCAGAAGCAGGCGGCGCAATTCGTCCAGAGCCGCCGATTCCTCGGCAGCGGTCGGTCCATCGGAGGGTGATGCTTCCGGGCCCACAGCCGCAACATGTCACACCGAAGGGTTGGGGGGCCAGCGGGAGTGCGCATGCGGATCGGCCGACCCACGGGCTCCATTGCGCAGCGGGCGGTTGCCGTCGACCCTGCCGGGATGCCTATACCGGTGGTGACTGTCTCGCAGATGAGGGCTTGGGAATCGGCAACCTGGGCGACGGGGGTTTCCGCCAACGCCGTGATCGAACGGGTGGGGCGACGGATCGGCGAATGGCTTCTGCAAAACGCCGCCCCCGGGGATGCGGTGGTGTTTTTGGCGGGAGCCGGACACAATGGCGACGATACCCGGGCGGCCGCAGCGTGGCTCGGTTGGCGTCGTCGCCAAAAGTTGGTGTCCGTGACCGATCCCGTTCGCGATCGGGACCCCATTCTGGCCGCCTTGGATCAGGCGGCGGCGATCGGATCGACAACCTGGGTGGTGGATGGACTTTTCGGGATTGGCCTGAATCGCGCTTTTTCAGGGCCCTGGCGCAGCTTGATCGAAACCATCAATCAACGCTGCGCCACCCTGCGCCACCGCGTCGTCGCGGTGGACGTCCCGTCCGGACTGGCCGGGGACGAGGGTCCGTCATCGGGAGCCATGATTCGAGCGACCGATACCCTGACGGTGGGCGCGCCCAAGCGGGGATTGGTGGGGCTGGGCGCTGCGGGGCGCGTCGAAGTCCTGGTTGACATCGGCTTGCCTGACACCGTGTTGAAACTCGGGCGGGGAGGAAATTCAAATCTGGATTCACCGGAGCTGAGTTGGTCGATGGCGTCCGATTTTCAGGGGTTCCCTCCGGTGCCGCCGGCCGAGGCGCACAAGGGTGTCTTGGGGCATCTGCTCATTGTGGCCGGGAGCGTGGGCTTTCACGGGGCCGCGGTCCTGGTCGCCCGCGCCGCCCTGCGATCGGGCGTCGGTTTGATCACAGTGGTGGTGGAACCGGCGGTTTACGTCCCCGTGGCCTGTCAGCTGGTTCAACCCATGGTGCGCCCGTGGAAGCCGGATGGGCCGGTGCCGCCCACCGTCAGTGCCGTGGCGATGGGGCCGGGGTTGGCGTCGCCCGACCTACCAGCCGGAATGGTTCAGTGGATTCGCAGCCTCTGGCGCCAGTTCGAAGGGCCGGTCCTGGCGGATGCCAGTGCGCTGGCTTGGATCGAGAAGCCGGGTTCGCCGGCCGGTCCACGTCTAGTAACACCGCACCCAGGTGAGGCTGCCCGGCTCCTCAAGACCTCCGTTGCGGAAATACAGGAGGATCGGGTCGCGGCGGTCGCTCAGTTGCGGGACGAATATAGGACCCTTTCCTTGTTGAAAGGGCATCATTCGTTGATGGCGCTGGCGGACGGCGTCCGGGTGAATCCCACCGGCAATTCCGGACTGGCGCAAGGCGGAACAGGTGATGTCCTCACCGGATTTATCGGCGGTTGGCTGGCGCGTCGATTGCCCCCGGAACTGGCGTTGACGTATGGCGTTTGGGAACACGGACGCGCCGCGGACCGGCTCTCCGGACGAGGTGCCTGGACCACCGACGATCTGATCTCGGAATTGTCATCCGGACGCCCGGGAGGCAGACGACGGAGAGCCGGGGGCGATTGGGTCCGGTTCGCTTGAGCTTTCCGCGGGCCGAAACCCAGGCAGCTATTTTCTGGCCTGAAGTTGGGCCTTGGTGGTGGCCTGCAATTCGTCCACTTCCGCCTTCACTTCGCCACGGGTGGAGGTGTC
>JAYTHD010000086.1:0-3745 GCA_043732975.1 Verrucomicrobiota bacterium | reverse complement strand
AGCCGGTGCCGCGGCGCCGGCCTGGATCCAGGCGCGCAGCAGATCGACCTGGGCGGCGGAGAGCGGTTCGCCCTCGTGTTCCGGCGGCATTCGTTCTGCGATATCGGCCGCGGACACCCGCGAGATCAGCTTGCTTCCGGCGACGTTTCCGGGTTGAACGACTGCTCCCGATTTTCCGCCCTTGATGATCAGGGCCGCGGTATCCAGGCGCAGCTCGGCCTTTTGTTTCAATGCCCCGTGGCAGGAAACGCATCGGCCGTGCAGCAGGGGCTGAACGTCGCGGACGTAATCCACCTCGGCGCAAGAGACCGGTGGTGGCAACAGAGGCAGTGCAAGCAGAAGCAGAAACCGCAGCAGCCGGCGTATCCGCAACGTCCGGTCCAACGCGATTCCGGCCGGAAGGCTCACCGGGTAAACCGGGAGCCGTCGGGTAGGTGATTCGTGTCGCGAGCGCACCATGAGATTGACTGCCGCAACTGTGCGACACTCGACCCGGCCGCTCCAGCGAAAGCCGCCAACCGCCTTCGGCCATCTATGGGTGCAGTCGACGAACGAGGTGGCGGCACGTCGCCAACGGAGTGGGCACATGATTCGTCTGTAGCACCACCGCGAGCCTTTCAGAAAATGAACCGCGGATGGCGCGGATGACGCAGATACGGAACCCCACTTTTCGAATATATCCGCGTCATCCGTGCCATCCGCGGTCAAAATTCTTTGGAAGTGTCGCTGTAGTGCTGGTCGCTTTTTGATCAGCGTCCATCTGGGTTGATTCGCGGTTCTCCCTCCGGTTCCGGTCTCAAAAAAAACGGCGACTCCTCAGAATACGTCTCCGCGCCGCTATTTGGCCGCTGTCTGTCGCGCCGCCGGATCCACTTGAACGGGCGTGAAGATCGCCTTCAACCGGCCCGATGCCGGATCGAAAACGCGGACCAGTCCGTCAAATCCGCCCGAATACAGGGACGTGCCATCGGGACTGAACGTCAACGCGAACACGGCGCCGTCGTGGGAGAGGAGTTCCTTTTTTCGGCTGCCATCGGCGGTGAGGTAAATGCGGATCGCCCCGTTCGCTCCGGCGGCCGCCAGCAGGGTGCCGTCGGGAGAGAAGGCGACGGCGTGAACCGGGCCCGGTTGGCGCTCAAATTCGCGCACCAGATTCACGTCGTTGTTGCCCGCAGTGCGTTCCTGATTTTCCTTCGCCCGGTAAATGCGCAGCCCGCCCTCGGCACCGCCATAGGCACACCATTCCTCCTTCGGGTGACGGGTCAGGCTGACGATCGGTTCCAGCAGTTTGTTGATGTCGTCGATGAACTGCCCGTTGCGGACATTGATCAATTTCACCGCGCGATCACGGCTGCCACTGAGGAGCCGGTCGCCCTTCGCCACCCAGGTGGTGCGCAGGACCCAGTCGCTGTGGTTATCAAATTTTACGAGTTCCTTGCCGTCCGTGGCATTGAGGATATGAGTGCTCTTGTCGACACCGCCAAAGGCCAGGCGGGTACCGTCGGGCGACCAGGAAATGCCGAACGCCGAATCGCTGCCCACGCGCCAGGACGAGATCAGTTTTGCATCGGGAATCGTCCACACCTGAATCTCGCCAAACCGCGCCGGTGCTCCGCCGCTGACCGCCAGGAGTTTGGAATCCGGTGAAAAGGCCAGCGACTCGATCCGCGGGCTTTCGCCGAGCAGGCGTGATTCGGGACTCAGACTTTCGGTGTCGAACAGGAACACTTCATGATACCCGGACACCGCCAGCCAGCGGCCGTCCGGAGACAGCTCCACGGCGCTGAGGATCGGGCGGGAAGGATACACGGGCGAGACCGTGAGCTTGGTGGAGTAGGCGTTGGTCGGCGTGTCGTCGTGAGCTCCTTCCTGTAGCCAACGGCTTAGCAGGGCGACTTCGTCCCTGGAAAGCGGATCGCCTTCCTTGGGCATTTCGGGTTCGGTGCCGGAGACCTGCAGTAGAAGCAGCGACTTCGCCGGATCGCCCGGGGTGAAATTGGGTCCGTGTTTTCCGGGTTTTAGCAAGCCTGTGAAGGTGGAGGTATCGACCTCGCCTTTCAGCTTGTTCGGGTTGTGACAACCGTTGCACGAGCGCTTGAAGAGCGGATTGATTTCGCGATACCACGAGACGGGTTCGGCGGCGCGGGTGATGGCGGCGGCGGTGGTGATAAGGGCGGCCAGAGAGAGCGGCAGTTTCATCGCGGGTGGGAAGAAGGGTCTATTTGCCGGCCGGCGCGGTGGCGTCGGGAACTGCGTTGGTGGGGGAGAGGGCGGCGACCTCTTTCTCGGGGGGCTGCACCGTGAGCTTCACCGGTTGGGTTCGCTGACGGAAGATGCGGTCGCTGTTGGTCACGCTGGCCAGGGCGGTGAAGGAGTGCTCCTTGCCGGTTACCGTCTTCTCGCCGATCAGCAATTTCACGCTGGCCTCGTTCGCGTTGGTGGCGATGGGGCCGTAGGTGGCCGTCACGCCGTCGGGCAAGCCTTCCAAGACAAACGGAATTTCCCCGACGAATCCGCGGCGATCCAGCTTGACCACGAATTCGGTCTGGTTGGCTTCCGATTTGGTTCCGGCCGGGAGGGCAACGGCGGACAGTCGGACGATGTCGCTGCGGAACGAGGTCGAGCCCGGCAGCATGGCGATGACATAAAGCGGAATTTCCCGCGTGCTGATCCACACGGGCGCCGCGGCATATTCAGTGACGGTGGCACCGTCCACGGAGGCTTCGGCACGGAGCATCAGGGGGCGGACGCCGCCCGGGGAATTGTAGGCGGCGTTGAGTCCCAGGCGGCCGCGGGACTGGCCGGCGGGCAGGTTGAGGCTGGGCTGGCCGACGCCGGCGAAGTCCTCGGCGATGACCTTGATCTCGCCGGCGAAACCGTCTCGGCGCGCGGCCAGGACTTCGACGGCCGCAGCGGCATTCTGTTCCACCGGCAGGCTGGCGTCGGCGACCGCGAGGTTGAACGGCGACGCCGGTTGCAAAGTGAGGAAACCAACTTCCGGCAGGTTCACGGCGTGCCGGATTATTTTTCCGCCGTGCTCGGTGGTGGCGACGAGGCCGAGCGGCGAGGTTCCGGGCGCGGCGATGGCGTCGGCGCTCAGAATCAACCATCCGAAATTCGCGCCCCTGGAATCCAGCATGACGCGGGAGGAACTGACGCCCAGCGGGAGGTTTTCGGCCTGGACCGTGACCACGCCGTCCAGGCCGTTGCGACGGGCCACTTCCACGCGGACCGCGGAGCTGCCGCCGGCGTGGAGGCGGACCCGGCCGAGGTTGGCGGTCACTGAAAATTCCGGCGTCAGATCCGGTGCCTGGATCAATAACCGGTAGCCGAAATCCGGGCCGCCGCGCTGAGTCAAATCGCGCACGGAAACGACGTATTCCTGACCCGCCTTGAAGTCCGTTTCAATCCGGGCGTCGGGTCCGCCCCGGTCATCGTCATTTTGCTGCAGGACGTTGCCGCCGGCATCCATCAGCGTCAGCAAGGCATCCAGAGGCGAACCGAAGCGCCGCGCGAAGACTTCCACGGCGAGGCGTTGGTCCCGCTCGGATTTGAACTTGAAGAAATCAATATCCTTGGCCGCCCCGACCTGCGCGTTGAGGGCCGCCGGCACGCCGACCGGCGTGGCCTGTTCCCGCGTATTGTTGGGTTCGGCTTCGGAAAAATCCGGCAGATCGCTGGCCTCGAAAGACAGCGGATTGGAGGTGCCGGCAGTGGTGCGGGCCCGGATATCCTGACGACCCAG
>JAYTHD010000085.1:0-7577 GCA_043732975.1 Verrucomicrobiota bacterium | reverse complement strand
ATCGAACAGGCCTTGCAGGATCATCCCGACGACAATTGCATCATTTATCTCCCGAACGGAACCTATCGGGTCACCGGTCCCTTGCGTTGGCCGTACGCGACCAAGCCCACGGAAGGTTCGCAACGGGCGACGATCCTGCAGGGACAAAGCCGGAACGGCGTGGTCATCAAACTATCCGATTACACTCCCGGTTACGGCACCGTGGGGCGTCCGCGGCCGGTGCTGTGGATGGGCGATGAATTGACCACCCACGAGCGGAATGCCGTGCGTAATCTCACCATCGATACCGGCGTGGGCAACGTCGGGGCGGTGGGCATTCATCTGAACACCAGCGAGCAGGGCTGTCTGCGCCACCTCACCCTGCGCGGCGGAGGTGTGGCGGGGATCGACGCGGGGCACTCGGACAAGGTCGGGCCGTGCCTGATCAAGGACGTCCGGGTGGAGGGCTTCGACATCGGGCTGCGGAGCGCTTTCACGGTGAATTCCCTGACCTTGGAGCACTGCGAATTTGTCGGCCAAAGATCGGCGGCGGTGCGCAATCAGGGACAGGTGATCAGCATCCGCGATATGCGCAGCACCAACGAGGTCACGGCGATCGACAATCGTGACGCGGTGGGATTGGTGACGGTGCTGGATTCGATTTTCCAGGGGTTGCCCGCGAAGCGTCAGGGGCCGGCGATCTACAACAAGGGCCTCCTGTACGTGCGGAACCTCGTGACCCCGGGCTATACCAATGCCATTGAGAACCGCATTCCCGAGGTCCCCGGAACGGTGGGGCCGGAGGTCCGCGAATTCACCAGCCACACCCCCTTCAATCTGTTTCCCGCTCCGTTGGCCGCGCTGGGACTCGAGATCAAGGAGACTCCCGACGTGCCCTGGGATCCGCCCTCCGCGTGGGTCAGTCCGCTCAAATTCGGCGGCGCCCCGAATGACGGCAACGATGACAGCCGGGCCCTGCAGCAGGCCATCGATTCGGGCGCCACCACGGTCTATCTGCCGCACGGATCGTGGCATTTGACGACGACCGTGGTTTTACGGGGCAAGGTGCGCCGTTTGATCGGTTGTGAGGCCGATTTGAACGTCGTGGGGCCCCCGGGAGTGCCCGGTTTCCGGATTGAAAACGGCGACGCCCCGGTGGTGGTCCTGGAACGTCTGGCCACGCGGTCGTCGCAATCGGTGCTGTTTGAAATGGCCACGGATCGGACGCTGGTGGTGAGTTCCTGTCAGGGCGTCCGGGGCATTCTAGGCGGCAAGGGCGACATTTTTCTGGAAGACGTCAGCAGCGCCCGCGCCTGGACCATCCGGAGTAATCGGGTTTGGGCCCGCCAATGGAATCTGACGGGTGACGGTGAAAAAGTCCGCAACGAGGGTGGCCAGTTTTGGGCACTGGGAATGCGGGCGGAAAAGGCCGGCACGATGATCAATACCCTGGCGCACGGGCGCAGCGAGTTGCTGGGCGGTCTCTGTGTCGCGAGCTCGGGGTACAAGCTGGAGCCGATGTTCGCGATCACCGACGCTTCGGCGACGTTGTTCGCCGGGGAGGCGTCGCTGGGCGGCAATCCGTACTCGACGATTGTCGCCGAGACGCGCGGTGCCCAAGTGCGTCGTCTGACGTCCAAGGGGCTGGGTCCCGAAGCGCAGCTTCCGGACCGGGTGGGTGGCCGCGCGCTGCCTCTGTACCTGGGTTATTCCGGTCCCGGTGCGATTCCCGCGCGGGGCAACGCCGAGCCCAAGCCCACCCCCGTCAAAGTGAAGGTGGAGCCGGATCCGTTGGATTTCAGCAAACCGGAGAAATGACCGGCCGGTTTTGGACGGGGGTGGGGCCACGCCGCGCTGAAGGCGCGCCGGAAATAATAGGGCGGAGCGGCAATGCCGTGGAGTTGTGCCCCTGCGGTGACCCGCTTGATTTCCACCTCATCTTGTCCTTGCGGATTCAGCTACGGTTCGCACCCTGTCTTCACGACACATGGCTGATTCAGCAAAGCCGGACCTGCTCATCGGCGTGGATCTGGGTGGCACCAAGATTCTCGCCGGAATTTTCACGTCGCAGCTCAAGCTTCTGGCCTCGGCGAAGCTTTCCACCAAGCCGGAGCGCGGGTTTGCCGCGGTGGTCGAGCGGATCGCGCGGTGCGTTCGGGATGCCATCGACGAGGGGGATCTGAGTTTGAAGCAGGTGCGGGCCGTGGGCATTGGCGCCCCGGGCGCGATCGACTTCGAATCCGGCGCGGTCCTGTTCGCCCCCAACCTGCGCTGGAAGGACGCCCCACTGAAGGACGAATTGCAAAAGGCGCTCGGGGTGCCGGTGTTTGTCGAGAATGATTGCAATGTCTGCACTCTGGGCGTGCACGAAGTGGAATTGGACGGCAAACCGAAACACCTGGTGGGCCTGTTCGTGGGCACGGGCATCGGCGGTGGGCTGATCATGGACGGCCGCCTCTATGGTGGGTTCAACCGGACCGCGGGCGAGATCGGTCACATGGTATTGGAAGTCGGCGGACCGAAATGCGGCTGCGGCAATCGCGGCTGCTTCGAAGCCCTCGCCAGCCGCACCGCCATTTTTCGCCGTCTGCAGGAAGCCATAAATGGCGGGGCAAAAACGCTGTTGCCGGACTTTCTCAAGCCCGGTGAGAGCATTGGCGACCTGAAGAGCGGCGACCTCCGCAAGGCGATTCGCAAGGGCGATCGCCTGGTGGAGAAGATCGTCGAGGAAGCGGCCGAATACACCGGGATCGCCGTGGCAAACCTGATCAATATCCTGAACCCCGAGTACATCGTCCTGGGCGGTGGCGTGCTCGACGCTCTCGGGGATGAGATGATGTCGATCATCACCGAGACAGCCCACGACTACGCCATGACGGGAACCGACAAGGGGATCCAGATCCTGGCGAGCAAGCTGGGCGATCAGGCGGGAATCACGGGCGCGGCTGTCCTGGCCCGGCGGGCTTCGAAGAATTAGTCTGCGCGGATTGAATGCTCCCGGCCGCATGGCTGCCTCCCTCCTTCCTCCCATCAAGCTTTCGTCCCCGCATACGGGTGAATTTTGGGAGCTGGAAATCATCCACGAAGACGCCCGGATTCTGGCCATCAACAAGCCCGCCCGCTTGCTGGTGTCGCCGGATCGCTATGATCCGCGCCGCCCCAACCTCATGAAATTGCTCGAGGCGGGTCTGGCCACTCGCCGTCCGTGGGCGGAGGCACGCGGGCTGACTTACCTGGCGAATGTGCACCGGTTGGATTTCGAGACCTCGGGCGTGCTCCTGTTGGTGAAGGACAAGCCGGCGCTGATCACCCTGGCGAATCATTTTGGGTCCGAGATTCCGCGCAAGACCTACCTGGCGCTGGTTTCCGGCAATCCGGCGAAGGACCGGTTTGAGTGCGACCTGTCCCTGAAGCCGGATTTGCGGCGGCCGGGATTCATGCGCTGGGGGCGCGACGGCAAGAAGTCCCACACCGACTTCGAAGTGCGGGAACGCTTCCGGGGTTGCGCCTGGGTGGCGTGCCATCCGCGCACCGGACGGACGCATCAGATCCGCGTGCACCTGTTCGCGCTGGAACATCCCGTTTTTGCGGATCCCCTGTACGGCGAAGGCGCTCAACTTTTTCTCAGCGATCTCAAACGCCGTTTCAAAAAGAGTGGGCAGGACGTCGCGGAGCGTCCCTTGACCCCGCGCCTGGCGCTCCATGCGTGGAAACTGTCGTTGCCGCATCCGGATGGCTCGGGCGACGTCGAGTTCGTTGCTCCGCTGCCCAACGACCTGGAGGTCGCCCTGCGCCATTTGCGCAAGCACGCCACGGTTTGAGACCGCTGTGCGTGGCATCCCTCCGGTTGACCCGGTTGGCCGGTGTTCCTAAGGTCGTGCCAATGAAGTGGTCAAAATGGGCGGGTGTGGTGCTGATCGCCATCGGCACTGCGAAGCTGGGTAAACTGCAGGCCGAGCCGGCCTTGCTGGATGGCGTGGCGGCCATCGTCAACGACACGGTCATTCCCCTCTCCGAGGTGCGGATGAGCGCGCGTGAGCCCATGCAATTGATGGTAAAAAACCTGGCGCCGTTCATTCGGAGCCGGCTTTTCCGCGCCGACCAGCCGACCGACGACGCCTCGGTGTTCCTGGCCCTGCGCGAGTCGAAGGAATACGCCGACGAGGAATCCAAGATCATGGCCAACACGCTGGAGCGCATCATTGAGCGCCGTCTGATCCTGGATGAATTTCAAAAGAAGGGCTACCGCCTGCCCGAGGCGCTGATGGAGGACGTGGTTAAGCGGGCCATCCGGGACGACTTCCATGACCGCGTGGCGATGGTGCAATCGCTGCGCGCCAAGGGTCTCACCTATGAGCAATACCGGCAGGAACAGCGGGACCGTTTCATCATCTACTCCATGGTGGAGCAGAATCTCCGCAAGGATCTGATCATTTCCCCCAAGCGGATCGAGGCCCATTACGCGGCCAATCCCGACCAGTTCAAGGTGCTGCCCCGCGTGAAGCTGAGGTTGATCCTGTTCGACCGCACGAAACACGCCGCCGGGGAGCCCCGCAAGCTGGCGGCCGATGCGGCCGCGCGGATCAAGGCCGGTGAGGACTTCGCCACCTTGGCGAAGGAAGTATCGGATGATTCCTCGAGCCGGGCCAAGGGCGGGGATCGTGGCTGGGTCGAAGATCGCGACGCCGACCTGCGGAAGGAACTGCGCGCGGTGGCGTTCAAACTCACTCCCGGACAGGTGAGCGAAATCACCGAAATCGAAGGCTCTGCCTTCCTGCTCAAGGTCGACGAGCGCAAGGACGGCACGCAGAAATCGCTGATGGACGTGCGCGAAGAAATCGAACAGGACTTGAAGAAGGACGAGGAAAAGCGCCTGCAAACGGCCTGGGTGGCCCGGTTGCGCAAGAATGCTTTCGTGCGGAAATTCTAAATTCCCGCCCGGCGGGAAGACTGGCCGGATGATTCTGGGGATCACCTTGGGCGACGTGACGGGCATCGGCCCGGAGGTGACCTTAAAGGCGGTCGCCCGGGCGGTCGCTGACGATGATACCTCCGGGTACGTGCTCATCGGCGATGCGGGTGTTGCCCAGCACCATGCCGGACTACTCGGATTGGAGTCCGATTTGCCCCGCTGGGAAGCGCGCGCGGAATCCCCCGCCCGCATCTATCTGTTGAGCCCCGAGCAATCCCTGCCGACGGAGCTTTCCCCGGGTCATCCCTTGGCCGCTCAATCCGCTCTCGACGCCTTGCGGGTCGGCGCCCGGCTTTGCCTGTCCCGGGAATTCACCGGCCTGGTGACGGCCCCCGTGAGCAAGGAAGCCATCCTCCGTGCCGGCGAAAAATTTGTCGGGCAGACGGAATTTCTAGCGGCACTTTGTCACTGTCAGCGCTTCGCCATGATGCTTCTGGGACACGACGACCGCGGGCGCTGGTTGCGCGTCGCCCTCGCCACGACCCACGTTCCGGTCAAGGACATCGCCTCGACGCTGACGGTTGCGGCCGTTTGCCAGGCGATTGAACTGACGGCGGAATCCACCCGGCAACTGGGGCTCGCCCGCTCCCGCGTGGGTGTCTGCGGTCTCAATCCCCACGCCGGGGAAGGCGGGCTTCTGGGGCGTGAAGAAGTGGAGATCATCCGACCCGCGGTGGAGGCCTGTCGGACGGCCGGGATGGATGTGCACGGACCGTTCGCCGCGGACACCCTTTTCCATCGGGTGTATCGGGGAGACTACGACGCCGTGGTGGCGATGTATCACGATCAGGGCCTGGTCCCGTTGAAGATGGTCGCCTTCGATTCCGGCGTAAATTGGACCCTGGGTCTGCCCTTCGTGCGTACCTCGCCCGACCACGGCACGGCCTACGACCTGGCGGGACAGGGACGCGCCGATGAATCCAGCATGCTGGCCGCCATCCGACTGGCGCGGCAGTTGGGATCCCCGCGATGAATTCGCCGGGCCCGCTGCCTGACCACGACCAACCGTCGCGGTGGGATCAACGCCTGCGGGAGCCCGCGCCCCTGCTGGCCCTGGCGCCCATGCAGGATGTGACGGATCTGCCTTTCTGGCGACTCTTGTCCCGGTACGGCGGGCCGGATGTTTACTGGACGGAATATTCCCGCGTCCACAGCACAAGTACTCTGGATCGACAGATTGTCACGTCCCTGCTGAGGAATCCCACGGGCCGGCCGGCGGTGGCCCAGTTGATCGGGAACGACATTCCCTCGCTGGTCCGCGCCGCCCGCGAACTGGCCCGGATGCCGGTGGCGGCCGTGGACTTAAACTTGGGCTGTCCGGCGCCGGTGGTGTACCGGAAATGCGCGGGCGGCGGCCTGTTGCGCGAACCGGAGAAGGTGGATGCCATTCTCGGTGCCTTGCGGGACGCCTTGCCCGCCGGTCCCGGAGCCGTGAAGTTCACCGTAAAGACGCGACTGGGTTTCGAACATCCCGACGCCTTCGCCCAATTGCTCGAAATCTTCGCCCGACATCAACCCGATCTGGTGACGGTGCATGGGCGGACCGTGCGCGACATGTACCGGACCGAGGTGCGCTATGCGTCCATCGCCGAGGCGGTGCGCCGGTTGCGGTGCCCGGTGCTGGCCAACGGGAATATCTCCTCGCCCGCGCGGGCCCAGGAGGTCCTGCGTGTGACCGGAGCGCGGGGGTTGATGATCGGCCGCGGGTGCATCCGCAATCCGTGGTTGTTCGAGCAGATCCGGGATCACCAAGCGGGGCGGCCGGTGAAGCTTCCCACCGGCCGCGCGGTTCTGGAGTATATCGAGGCGCTTTATGAAGAGACCGCGCCGGTGGTCGACTTCCACGAGCGTTCGCAGGTGGAGAAGATGAAGAAGTACATGAATTTCGTGGGTGAGGGCATTTCGGAGGCCTTTCTCCACCAGATTCGCCGCGTCACGACCCGGGCCGATTTCTTTCACGTCTGCCGGGAGGCCCTGGATCACGACGTCCCGATGCCCCTGGCGGCGCGGCGTCATGAGCCGCTGCCGGAGGAGACGCAACTCGCCGCCTGACATCCGTACCACCTTGCTGGGTCGAGAGACTCTCCCTCCACCAGTTTTGTGGCCGAAGGCCCGCAAATGAGGTGGAGCGAGTCTCCGACGAGCTACGCGGTGACGAAGTCACGCCCCGGCGCGGCTGGTTCGAGAGACTCTCCCCCCACCAGTTTTGTGGCCGAAGGCCCGCAAATAAGGTGGAGCAAGTCTCCGACGAGCTACGCGGTGACGGAGTCACGCCCCGACGCGGCTGGGTCGAGAGACTCTCCCCCCACCAGGTTTGTGGCCGAAGGCCAGCAAATAAGGTGGAGCGAGTCTCCGACGAGCTACGCGGTGACGAAGTTACGCCCCGACGCGGCTGGATCGAGAGACTCTCCCCCCACCGGTTTTGTGGCCGAAGGCCCGCAAATAAGGTGGAGCGAGTCTCCGACGAGCTACGCGGTGACGAAGTCACGCCCCGACGCGGCTGGATCGAGAGACTCTCCCCCCACCGGTTTTGTGGCCGAAGGCCCGCAAATGAGGTGGAGCGAGTCTCCGACGAGCTACGCGGTGACGGAGTCACGCCCCGGCGCGGCTGGGTCGAGAGACTCTC
>JAYTHD010000084.1:0-11156 GCA_043732975.1 Verrucomicrobiota bacterium | reverse complement strand
GGGGCGCAGGCTGGGCAATTGATTGCAGCCGCAACACAGGCCCAGAAGACGCTGGACTGTCCCTAAGCAAAATCGGCGAAAGAGGCAATGGGGTCAAACAGTGACATTCGATTTTGCTGAAAAACCCCCTGTTTTCAGAAATTACAAATCCTCGCTTTTTTGAACATCAATTACTTGCAGTGGCTATATTTGCTCAATTTTGGGTTCTTCAGCAGAATCGAGTTTCGACAGTTGTGTTGAACCAGGGAATGCTGTTGGTATGTCGCGACGTTTGAGAGTTCAGATGCGTGATGGCTGGTACCATGTAATGAGCCGGGGCGACGGCGGAGAGGTAATCTATCGGACAAACGAGGATCGACGTCGGCTTCCCGGCCGGGTGGCCGAGTTGCCGGATCGTTTCGGGACGGGGATTCACGCGTTCGTGATGATCGATAACCGCCAGGATTGGGACGGGACGATGGCGGTGGCGACTTGTCGTGCGGGGCCCCGATTTGGGGTCCCGCGGCTGGGCCGACTCAGAGATCGGCGCTACAGCCGGAGACGGCGTCCTTCGCCAAAGCGGCCGAGGCGAAGGACGCCATTTCCACCGCTTCCAGGCGGAGGCACCCGGAATGGAAAGGCAATGGGGTCAAACAGACCCCATTGACCCCCACGAGATCGAAGTGGCCGGCCCGCACCTGCGCGACTTTCTCCGCATGCCGCGCACTGCGTTCCTCGGTGGGAAAATTCGCGTCGCCGGGTACGGGTGCCGCAGTCTGTGTTGGACGTTGGGGCGCGGTGGCGCACGAGGACACCATCAGGGCGGCCAGCAGGGCGAGTCGGCGTTGCATGCCGGCCATCCCTAATCCGTGTCGATGCCAGCCGTCAAGCCGACGCCCGAAATTCCGGTGTCCGGGAGCCCGCCGTCGCGGTGATCAACGTTGTCCCGCCGCCGTTTCGCCGATGCAATACAGCGCCTGGTGCGTGCGGAGAAACAGTTCGCCGTTGGAGAGGGCGAGGGTGGAATTCGACAATTCACCCACGGGATTGGAGGCGATCAATTCATATTTGGGTGCCGCGCGGAGGACCAGCGTGTCCCCCGACCGATTCACCACGTAGAGCTTGTCGCCGGCAAGCACCATCGACGCCCAGGTCTCGCCGTTGGCACCGGTGGCCGGGAGTCGCTCTTCCCAGACCATGGCGCCCGTCTTGAGGTCCAGGCATTGGCCGAAGCCATCCGTCGACGCGAGGTAAACATGCCCCTGATGAATGATCGGCGAGCCAATCCGGTGCTTCCTGGCGCGCTTGTCGTAGAACAGCCGGTGGTCCGTGACACCGCCCTGGCCGCCGGGCCGCGTATAAATGACCGCACCGAAGAATCCACCGAGGGCAACGATGGTGTCCTCGCCGTAACTCGCCGACGTGTAGACCAGCGGATTCATGCCGTCGCTGCTCCAGAGTTCGTGGCCGTCGGTCGGCGCAAAGGCCCGCAATTTGTTCGCAGCGGGCAGAACCACTTCGAAGCGTCCCGCGTGGCTGACGATCAATGGGGTGCTGAACGTCCCCATCGCACCACTGGATTTTCCGGCAAAACCATCAAAGCGTTCCGCCGGTTGTTCCTCCTTCAAGGCGGTCTTCCACTGCACTTTGCCGGTCCGCTTGTCCAACGCGTACAAGGCGGAAAACTCTCCTGGGCCGTGAAAGACCAACACCTGATCGGCGAGAATCACCGGGGACGAGCCCTGACCCCAGCCGTGTTTCTGCAGGCCGAGGTCGGTTTTCCAGAGCGGCTTGCCGTCGGTCGAATACGCCGCGATGCCCGCGGAGGCAAAGCTGGCGATGACCCGTTCGCCATCCGTCACCGGCGAGGCCGAGCAGTGCGGATTGGTTTCGTGATGAGTATCCTCCGCGGACCACGCCACTTCCTGACGCCACACTTCCCGGCCCGTCGCCCGATCAAACGCCAGCAGGGCGCGCCGCTTTCCGTCCTCGAGCGCCTGCGTCAGGTAGACCCGATTGCCCAGCACGATGGGCGATGAGTTGCCCGGCTCCGGCAACGGCGTCCGCCAGCGGATGTTGCGGTTGGACTCCTTGGACCACTTCCAGGTGGTGGGAAAAGTGGTTTCGGGAGAAATCTGATTTCCCGTCGGGCCGCGCCAGGAGGGCCAATCCGACGCTGCCGCAGGCATGGCCAATAGCAATGACCCGCAGCCAAGCAGCAGGGTCAGCGATAGAAGCGATTGTGCCCGTGGACGGCCCATATAGCGATTTGTCATTTGATAAAAAACTGGGGCAACACCGGGCTGCTGGCAATGGGAGGCATCTCCGCTGGGTCGCGACGGAAGGGGGACTTCGCCCGCGCCCGGCGGCGGGTCGTGAAGTTTGGGCGACGCGACAGCGATCGCCCTATCGGTGGAGGGAGGTAGGTTCGCGTTCCCTGCCGCATGCGAATTCCCTTCACGGACCGCCTGGCAGGCGGAGATTTTTGCCAACCTCACCCGTGAGCGCATCGCCGAGATCGCGCCGGGCCTCGGCGGCCAGGGCGCGGAGTCGACGCACGATGCCGGGATGGGCGGCGGCGACGTCGCGGGTTTCGCCGGGGTCGGCAGTCAGATCGAAGAGGGATTCGGGCAACGGCCGGACTTCATAACCATGACGACTGGCGATGCCGCGGATACCAGATTCTTCAATGGCGTTGGGCTTCATGTTGGCAAAGTTGGCCGGTTTGCCATCCCGTCCGGGCGGGCCGGCGACGGTGAGGAAGTCATGATTGAAATGCAATTTCCAGCGGCCCTGTCGCACCGCCTGCAACTCCTGGCCGCTGTAATAGTAGAACGAGTCGCGACCGCGCGCGTGCGGCTTCCCCAACAGCAGGGCACTCAGGTCCTGACCGTCAATCCGGGTGGCGGGCAAGGGCGCGCCGATCAGGTGCGCCAGCGAGGGCAGGAGGTCGAGGGAGGTGAGGAATCCTTCCTGGGTGCGTCCGGCCGGAATGACGCCGGGCCAACGGGCGATGAAGGGTTCGCGCACGCCCCCTTCGAAGGCGGTCAGTTTGCCCTCACGGAAGGGGCCCGCGCTGCCGGCGTGATTGCCGTAGCTGAGGAAGGGTCCGTTGTCCGAGCTGAAAAGCACCAGCGTCTGGCGCTCCACACCCGTCTCGCGCAGCGCGGCCAGGACGCGTCCGATGGAGGCGTCGAGTTCCTCAACCACATCGCCGTAGAGCCCGCCTGGTGATTTTCCGCGGAACTCCGCCGAAGCCGCGATGGGCACGTGCGGCATGATGTGCGGCAGGTAGAGAAAGAATGGATGCCCGGCCTGCGCCCGGATGAAGTCCACGGCGCGATCGGTGAGCCGGCGGGTGAATTGCGATTGATCCGGATCCCGTTCCGTGATGATTTCGTTTTCGTACCACGGCAGCGACGGAATCCCGCGCACGGTGGGATGCAGCGGTCCGTTGTCATTGGAATACGGCAGGCCGGCCCAAGCGTCGAAACCCTGTCGGGTGGGCAGGAATGCCGGTTGGTGGCCGAGATGCCATTTGCCAAAGAGGGCGGTGGCATAGCCGCGGCTCCGGCAGAGTTCCGCGAGCGTCGTTTCGGCGGGGGCCAGTCCCCGGGTGCTCGTGTGGTTGAGGGCGCCGGACAAACCGATCCGATTGGGATAACAGCCGGTCAGCAACGCAGCGCGCGACGCCGTGCAAACCGCCTGCGCGACCGTGAATTGGGTGAAGCGTGTTCCCTCGCGCGCCAGTTGATCGAGCACCGGTGTACGGATGTTTTTCGCGCCGTAGTTGCTCAGATCGCCATACCCGAGGTCGTCGGCGAGGATCAAGACGATGTTCGGTCGGCGGAGTTCCGCCGCGTTTGCCCGGACGCCGAGCGTGAGGAAAAATGCGAGCAGTAAACCCAGTCGATTCATGAAAGTGAGGCGTGTGAGAGAAAACCATCGGAAGACAACGACGGTAGGGCAAGCCTACCACCTCGAGGATCAAAGGATGAAGTCGTTAAGGAAGGGATTATCCGGGTGCATTCGCTCGCAAGCGGGGTGACCGGGTGCTAAGACAGCAGCGTGTTTACCGGGGCCGTTTCGAGTCTATTCCCGCGGTGGTCGCGTCGTTGGATGAGGCGGGTGACTCCCGCCGCCGCCGGGCGTTGCTGTTGCGCCTGAGCCCGAACCCACCATGAACCTGCATCTGGAAGCCATCGATCGTCTCGAACGGAACGCCCGGCGCGTCGGCGAAATCATCGGGGTGCTGGCGAAATACGGTCTCGCCGACTGGCTGAAATCCATTCCGCTGGCCCGCGTCCATGAGTGGCTGCGGAGTGGCGATGGCCAGGCCATCAACGAACTCGCCGCGGAAACCCGCGTCCGACTGGCCTTCGCCGAGTTGGGCACGACCTTCATCAAACTCGGCCAGATGCTGAGCACCCGTCCCGAGGTGGTCGGCCTCGAACTGGCCCGGGAGCTGACCGGTCTGCAGTCGGACACACCGCCGGATCCGTCCGAGGCAATTCGGGCGCGGATCCTTGAGGAATTCGGTCGGGCGCCGGAGGAACTTTTCGAGTGGTTCGAGCCGACCGCCGTGGCCTCAGCCTCGATTGCTCAAGTGCATCGGGCGCGTCTCCCGGGTGGCCTGCCGGTGGCGGTCAAAATTCAAAAGACGGGCATCGAGAGCAAGATCGAAGCCGACCTCGCCATCCTCGCGGCTCTGGCCGAGTTGGCGGATAAGCACGCCCTTCAGCTCAAGCCCTACGATCCCGTGGCCCTGGTGCGGCTGTTTCACCGCTCCATTCTGCAGGAACTCGATTTCAACCGTGAGCGACGCAATCTGGCGGAGTTCGGCCGGAATTTTGCCGAGGAGGCCACGGTGCGTTTTCCGCGCGCCTGGCCGGAGTTTTCCAGTCGCCGCGTGATCACGATGGATTGGATCGAGGGCATCGCGGGTTCGGATCTCGAGCGGCTGAAGCAATCGGGCGAGGATCTTAACGAGTTTGCCCGTCGCGGCGCCGGCATGTATCTGGAAATGATTCTACGGGATTCGTTCTATCATGCCGATCCGCACCCCGGCAACCTGCTGTTGCTGCCCGGAGGCGTGGTGGGTGTGATTGACTGCGGAATGGTCGGCCGACTCGAGCCGGCGATCCGCGATGAAATTGAAGGCATGCTGCTGGCCGTCACGCAGCGTGATCCCGAGGCGCTGACCGATGCGGTGTGGAATCTCAGCGCCTCGCCGCCCCCGGGCACCCGCGATCAATTGCAGACGGACCTCTCCGACTTCATCTCGGAGTACACCGGTCAGGCGATCGACGAACTCGATCTCAGTGGCGCCTTGAACAGCCTGACGGAAATCATCCGGCACCACCGGATCGGCCTTCCGCCCGGGGTTTCTTTGTTGTTGCGGACGCTGGTCCTGCTCGAGGGCACCGCGCAATTGTTGAATCCGCGCTTCAGCCTGGCCGAGGTGATTGTGCCGTTTTACCAGTCGGCGCTGGTTCGGCGTTTCCGGCCGAAGCGTCTGCTGCAGCGGTTCCAACGTTCCTTCCGGGACTGGGACCGGGTATTGCAGGTGCTCCCGCGCGACCTGGGCGAAACCCTGACGCGAATGCGCACCGGCCAGTTCCAGGTGCATCTCGACCATCGTCACCTGGATCCGATCGTGAACCGGCTGGTGCTGGGCATCCTGACGGCGTCCCTTTTTCTCGGCTCCGCACTGCTGTGGAGCATGAAGGCCCCGCCGGTGCTGGCGGGTGTCTCCGTGTTCGGTGCGGCAGGCTATTTGGCGGCCGTAGTTCTGGCCTGGCGACTTTACCGCGCCATCCGGAAATCCGGCAACATCGCCTCCAAGGATTGACCGGGGAGAATCGCAGTCCGGGTCACGCGTGCATCACCTGACCGCCGTCCACGTTGAGGGTTTGGCCGGTGATGTTCCGGGCGAGGTCAGAGGCGAGGAAAACCGCGGCCGCAGCGCATTCCTCGGCGGTTTGCCAGCGGCCGAGCGGAGAGATCTTGCGGATTTTTTCCGCAGCCCAGGCGTCGTAGCTCTGCTGCTGGGCGGCGGGGAGGTTCGCCTGTCCGGCCGCCCAGACCGATTGATTTAAATCCGTCCGGACCATGCCCGGGGAAAGGGCGTTGGCGCGGACGCCGTGCGGGCCCAGATCCTTCGCCGCGCATTGCATGAAATTGATCAACCCGGCCTTGGCCGCACTGTAGGGCGGATCGGTTTGCGATCCCACTTGTCCGGCCACGGAAGCCAGGAACAGCAGTGAGCCGCGGCGCTGCGCCACCAGCGCGGGTGCGAAGGCATGGGCGACATTCACGGCCCCGATGAGATTGATGTCGAGCACGCGCGCCCAATCGGCGGGTTCAAGATTCCAAAACGGAAAGCCGAATTTGCCGGAGCCCGCGCCGACCGAGTAAATGACATGATCCACGGGGCCGACACTTTCCGCGAAGCGCTGGACCGCCGCGTACGCCGTCACGTCGCCAGTCGCCAGATCGCCATCCGCAGCGAGCGGTTGGGGGTGAGGGTCCCGATCGAACCCGCGCACCGTGCAGCCTTCGGCCAGGAAGGCTTTCGCGATGGCCCGGCCAATGCCATTCGCGGCGCCAAAGACCACCACCGTCTGTCCTTTGAGATTCAATTGCATAGGGAAATCGATTTCTTACGCGAGCACTTTCGTCACCACATGCCGGTCCAGCACACCGGTCAAGCGTTGATCCAGGCCGCCATTGAAATAGGTCAGCAAGCGATGGTCCAATCCCATCATGTGCAGTATTGTGGCGTGGAGATCGGACACATGGACCGGTTCCTCCACGGCCTTGAAGCCCAACTCATCGGTGGCTCCAATGGCCTGGCCGCCGCGCACTCCGGCGCCCGCCAGCCACATGGAATAGCCGTGCCAGTCGTGGTCCCGGCCGGGTTTGTCCACGCCTTCACTCGTCGGGGTGCGCCCAAATTCGCCGCCCCAGATCAGCAGCGTTTCATCCCAGAGTCCGAGCCGTTTTAAATCAGACATCAACGCCGCGATCGGTCGATCCGTCTCCGCGGCGTGCAGGCGGTGATTGGTCACGCAGTCGTTGTGGCCGTCCCAGGTGTCCTCGATGTGTCCGCCGCCGGAGTAGAGTTGCACGAAGCGGACGCCCCGCTCCAGCAGACGGCGGGTGATCAGACATTTGCGGCCGAAATCGGCGGTCACCGGTTCATGGATGCCGTAGCGTTGCAGCGTGGCGGCCGATTCGCGGCCGAGTTCCACCACTTCGCCAGCGGACGATTGCATTCGATAGGCGAGCTCGTAGGAGGTCAGGCGCGCGGCGATCTCGGACTGTTGGGCGCGGGCGGCATCGGCGAGGTGTTGCGAGTTGAGTTCGTTCAGTAAATCGAGCGCGTGCCGCTGACTGCGACCGGACGTGCCCGCCGGCGTTTCGAGATCGAGCAGCGGCGAGCCAACACTTCGAAAAAGAGTGCCCTGGTGCGCGGCCGGCATGTAGCCCGCGGACCAATTCGACGCACTGCCGATCGGCCCGCCCCGGGGATCGGTCATGACCACGAAGCCGGGGAGATTCTCGTTTTCCAATCCCAGCCCGTAGCTCAGCCAGGCGCCCAGCGACGGATGGCCGATGAAGACGCGGCCGCTGTTCATCTGCAGACAACCGCTGGCGTGGGCCGCCGTGTCACTGTGCATCGAGCGAATGACGCAAAGATCGTCGGCGAACTGGGCCGTGTGCGGAAAGAGACTGCTGATTTCCAGGCCGCTCCGGCCATGACGGCGGAATTCAAACGGCGATTGCATCAGGCGTCCGATCGGGCGGCCGTTCGATCCCACTTTGGCATCGCCCGTATAGGGTTTGCCGTGCCATTTCGTCAGGGCGGGTTTGGGGTCAAACGTATCGACCTGGCTGGGGCCGCCGTTCATGAACAGAAAAACCGCCCGCTTGGCCTTCGCGCGGAAATGGGGTGGCCGTGGGGCCAGGGAAGTGGCGGGGGGAGCGGGCCCGCCCAATGCCGCCGCGGAAAGACCCGAGCGCGACAAAAAGTCGATGAGCGCGAGCCCGCCGAAGCCGCCGCCGGCCCGCCAAAGAAAATCACGGCGAGTCTGTCCGCGCAGACTGGGCTGAAGGAAATGGGGAATGGGATTCATCGGGGTATCGAGACAGGAAGAATTTTGACCGCGGATTACACGGATGACGCGGATAGACTCGAAAAGTGAGGTTCCCTATCTGCGCTATCCGCGCCATCCGCGGTTCATTTTCTGAAAGTGTCACGTAGCGTCAATCGGGGTAGACGAATTCATTCAGGTTCAGGACGACGCGGGCCAGTTGGATCCAGGCGCGTTCCCCGGCCGCCTGGGCATCGGTGCCAGGCTTCTCCGCCGATTGCGCCGCGGTTTCCCGCTTGAGGAATTCCCGGAGCGACTGGCGTTCCTCCGGGCGTGGCGGGCGGGCAACCGTGAGGCGGTAGGCGAGGTCGAGTCGTGCGTCCGGATCCGGACCGGCTTCGCGACCCAGGCGTTGGGCAAGCTGGGCCGCCTGCGCATTCACAAAACTGCCGTTGAACAGGGTCAGGGCCTGCGGCGCCACCGTGGTGGTCTGCCGGCGCGACGAAGACTGCACCGTGTCGCACAAATCCAGCACCTCCAGCATCGGCACGACCAATCCGCGTTTGATGAAGGCGTAAATGGTTCGCCGGGATTGCTCCTCGGCTGTCGATGCCGTCCAGATGCTGGACTTGTCCGTGTTCGCCTCGAGGGCCGCCGCGGGAATGTCGGGAAACATCGGCGGACCGAATTTCCGCAGGCTGATTCTCCCGCTCGCGGCCAGCATGGAATCACGGATCGGCTCCACTTCCAGTCGTCGATAGGGCAGGTAGGACCAAAGTCGATTCTCCGGGTCCACCGCCAGCGCGCCGGCCGGTGGCTGGCGTGACATTCGCCAGGCGCGGCTCCCCAACAGCAGTCGGTGTAATTCCTTGATCGAACCGTGCGCCTCGTGGACGAACCAGTGGGCGAGCCAGTCGAGCAGTTCGGGATGGGTCGGCGGCTCGCCCATCAAACCGAAATCGCCGGGGGTGCGCACCAAGCCGGTCCCGAAATGTTGCTGCCACACCCGATTCACCATCACGCGAGCAAACAGTGGATTCTCCGGTGCGGTCAGCCACCGGGCGAAGGCGAGTCGGCGACCCGACGTGCGCCCGGATCCCGGGGACGGCGACAACGCCGGCGGGTGCAGAATGGCCGGCGCCGCGGGCGTCACCACGTCGCCCGGCCGCTGGGGATTGCCGCGCTGCAGGACATGCGTCAGCGGGACGGAAACGCCGGGCGGCTCGCGCAGGAAGTAACCTGACGACAAATCGGGCGTGGCTTCGCGAAGCTGTCTTTTCTTCAGTTCCCACGACGCCAGTTGCTGGCGCAGGACTTCGTGCCGGGCCGCTTCCAGCTCCTTTTCCAGCGCGGTCTGACTGTCGCTGACGAGCTTCTTCTGGGCTTCGCTGCGACGTTCCGGGGCCGTGCGCCAGGCCTCCAAGGTTGCGGCGGGCAGGGAGCTGGGGACCGTGCCCAGAAAGTCCTCCCGGAATTGTTTCAGCGCGTTGGCCGCCTCCCGGCTCAGGCGTTCGAGGTCCCGGTCCCGCGCCGCGAGGGCCGCCAACTCCGCCGGGGAACCCGCCGGCAAAGTCAGCTCCGTCCGACCGTTCTGGGGCCGTTGCAACGGCGCAAAGACGGCCACCAGAGAGTAATAATCGCGGGTCGAAAGTGGCTCGAATTTGTGATCGTGACACCGGGCGCAACCCAGCGTCAGGCCAAGAAAGGCCTCCGAAGTCGTCCGGACGAGATCGTCGAGTTGATCAAACCGATCCGCCGCCACGTCCGCCGGTTCGTCGTCCCAATGTCCCAGGCGTAGGAATCCGGTGGCGATCACCGTCTCGGCCGAAGCGTCCGGCAATTCATCGCCCGCGAGTTGTTCCTGCACAAACCGGGCGTAGGGTTTATCGGCATTCAACGAGCGGATCACGTAGTCGCGGTATTGCCACACCAGTGGCTTGGCGGCGTCACGCTCGTAGCCGTTGCTGTCGGCGTAGCGTGCCAGATCCAGCCAGTGGCGGGCCCAGCGCTCGCCGTATTCGGGACGCGCGAGCAAGTCATCAATGACGTGATCCAGAGCCGCCGCAGGTTCCGCCTCGAAAGCCCGGGCGAAGGTAAGTTGCTCCGCCGGCGTGGGCGGCAGGCCGACGAGGTCGAGAGTGACGCGTCGAAGCAACGCGGCGGGCGCGGCGTCGCTGGCGGGGCGCAAGCCACGGGCTTCCAGACCCGCGAGTAAAAAGCGATCCACGGCATTGCGCGGCCATGCGGCGTCCTGCACTACGGGCGGTGCCGGATTTTGCACGGGTTGGAAGGCCCAGTGATCGGCCGGCGACGAGGGAATGGTTTCGTGGGCGGGAATGGGCGCTCCCGCCTGTATCCACGCGGTGAGCAGCGCAATCTGATCCGACGCCAGCGGCGCACCCTCGGGGGGCATGCGCTCGTCGTCGGTGGTACTTGTCACCCGGGCGAGCAGGCGGCTTTCGGCCGGACGACCCGGAGCGATGACCGCGCCCTTTTTTCCGCCCTGGAGCACCGACTGGCCGGCATCCAGGCGCAGGCCGCCTTTCTGCTGTAACCGGCTGTGACAATTGCCGCAGCGCTTGTCGAAAATCGGCCGAATGTCCCGGGTGAAATCGGGCAAGTCGCCCCGCGCCGCGCCGAGCCACAGGCCGGCCACGAACGCCACCATGCGCCCGCGCCCGCGCGGGAGCCCGGGCACTGGCACTGGCACTGGCACTGGCACTGGCATTCTGTTCGCAATCGGGGGCACTGCAGAATTCTCGATGGGGTAAGGGAGGTCGGCCAGTGAAATAAGGTGGAGCGAGTCTCCGACGAGCTACGCGGTGACGAAGTCACGCCCCGACGCGGCTGGGTCGAGAGACTCTCCCCCCACCAGTTTTGTGGCCGAAGGCCTGCAAATAAGGTGGAGCGAGTCTCCGACGAGCTACGCGGTGAGGAAGTCACGCCCCGGCGCGGCTGGATCGACAGACTCTCCCCCCACCAGTTTTGTGGCCGAAGGCCCGCAAATGAGGTGGAGCGAGTCTCCGACGAGCTACGCGGTGACGGAGTCACGCCCCGGCGCGGCTGGGTCGAGAGACTCTC
>JAYTHD010000083.1:0-4102 GCA_043732975.1 Verrucomicrobiota bacterium | reverse complement strand
CGATGGCAGTATACAGATTCCCAATATATCCGCGCCGGATCAATTTGGTGAAGGGGGGCCTGGAACCCGGCCGGACTTCAAGTCCGACGATTTTCTCCGGGTGGTCGGCAAGAGCAATGATGAAGGGGTTCCACTCTATGCGTTCAGTGAGTTTTTCCGGGTTGAGCAGGGAAAGAAATACACCATTCAATCCTGGACCTTTACCTCTCTGCCGCCGCCGACGCCCCAGTTTTTGCGCGCCAAGGCGGATAAGCCGGCATTGACCAAAATTGGAGAGACAGCCCAGATCACGGTGACCGGCCTCATGGGGGATGACTCCACTCAGGATTTGACCCACAAGGAGAACTGGACCACCTACCGGAGCAGCAGTGCGGATGTCGTGGGAGTGGATGCCGACGGGATGATTACCGCACGGGGTGCGGGAGTCGCTTTTGTCACAGCCGTCAATGAGAGCACGGCCGCCGTGGTTCAGATCGATGTTATTCCGGGTGGCCAATTGACGTCCATTCAAGGAGTGGCGCTCGATGGCAATGGCGCCCCGGTGCCGGGTGTCACTGCCTTTGTCATTGGGGCGGGCGGTCAGGCGGATACCCAGGCCGACGGCAAATTCATCATCGCCGGAGTGGCCGCGCAGAAACGCATTTCCGGTATAATTGTCCGCGGGAAAACCCCCAAAGGGGATGTCTTTGGCAAGAGCGGTCCTTTGACCACTACCGCCGATGGATTGACGGACGCCGGTTTGATCACCGTCAAAACCTGCGCGGAACTGGGAATTGATTGTGTCGACACCGATAATGATTGCATTCCGGATTCCGTCGAAACCAAGCATGGGTTGAATCCTCGATCACCGGACTCCAACAATAACGGGATTCCGGATGGGGAAGAAGATTCGGACGGGGACGGCATTCCCAATTGCACCGAGATTTTGATCGGGACGGATCCTTTCAGCAGGGACACGGACGGCGATGGCCTCGGTGATTGGGATGAAATTCACCGATACTTTACCGATCCCGCGGATCGGGACACCGACAAGGATGGGCTGAGCGATGGCGATGAAATTGCCCGCGGCACGGATCCTTTTAATCCCGATACGGATGGGGACGGATTCGATGACGCTACCGAGATTTTGGAAGGTATGAATCCGCTCGTCGCGGATCCGCCGCTCATCCGGTCGGTTGCTTCGAAGCCGGTGACCTATTTGGCGGCCGGCCGGCGGGAATCCCTCCCCATCGAAGTGGCGGTGACCGTGGTCAGTCGACCCGTGACCTATGGCAACCTGCAGACCGTTCCGATACCTGAATCGGTTCCGATCTCCCTTGCGAGCGACACGGTAAGTTATTTAAATGCGCTGGCGGTCCCGGGGCCCGTGAAGGGTTTCGCGGCTTCGAGCGTGGTCAGTTACCGGCGGAATTTGCCGGTTTCAGCGTCGGTTCAACCTGAAGTCAAGGCGAGTCGCGAGGGCGAATCCGCTGGCGGTCCGGAGCGGTCCGTTGTTTCACCCCTTTCAACGTCTGTAAACAAGTAATCGAATTCCGTCATGAATACCAAGAGACACCTCCACCTATTTGCCGGTCTGGTGATGGCTGCGGCGATGCCGTCGTTTGGCCCGGTAAACGCGATCGATCCCGACCTGCCGTACAACAGCGCCTCCACCGGTGCGGACGGGGCATTGACGTTCCGTGAAGTCGTCACCCCGGGCCGTCGGTTGCACCAAATGGTTTATGATGCCGCCCGACAACAGGTGGTCCTCTTCGGGGGCTATTCGGATCCGGGGGGTGGTGGGCAGGATGATACCTGGCTGTTTTCTGGGAACGACTGGCGGGAGGCGCAGCCGGCGCAGTCCCCACCAGCCCGTTATCAGCATATGATGGTTTATGATGCGGCGCGCCAGGAAGTGGTTGTCTTTGGAGGTATATTGAAAGTCACCGGGGGCGCGGCCAATGACACATGGATCTGGAATGGCACCACTTGGACCAAACGGGTCACGGGAAATACTCCGAATGCCCGGTACAGCTCGGTCATGTCCTACGACGCGGCGCGTCAGCAAGTCGTGATGTTCGGTGGGCAGGGCGGGGCCGATGAGACGTGGATCTATGACGGTGTGAATTGGAATCTGCGCACGCCGGCGGCGCGTCCTCCCGCCGATGTGGGGGCCTCCATGGCTTTTGATGGCGCCCGGCAAAAGGTGGTTTTGTTTCTCGGAAATCGTCAGACGTGGACGTGGGATGGCAACAACTGGGCGAATGTGACGCCCTCGGTGACCCCGGTGGGTCGTAACTATGCGGCGATGGACTATGATGCGGAGCGTCAGGAGGTCGTTCTGTTCGGCGGAAGCGATCTGAGCGACACCTGGGTGTGGAACGGAAGCGTTTGGACGGAAAGAAAACCCGCGAATCACCCTGAAGTTCGCCGTGAGAGTTCTGCGATGGCTTATCATCCTGGCCGCAAGCAAATCATGTTTCAAGGCGGGCACATCCCGGGTGTGAATTCGGCAAATTCGGACAGTTGGTTCTGGAACGGCACCGATTGGGCTTTTTGGAGCGGTGCGACCCAGATCTTCGACATGACTTCACGAGCCAGCGGTATTTGGAATTTCACTTCCATTGATGTTCCGCCCGGCGTCACGATTGCTTTCAAGAGAAACGCCGCGAACACGCCCGTGCGCTGGCTGGCAACCCGTGATGTGACCATTCGGGGCACGGTGTCGGTGGACGGTGAGTTCGCCCCGGCGAATCTACCTCCCGGAGTGGTGGCTCTCGGGGGTCCCGGTGGGTTCAACGGCGGCGATGGGGGCGTTCGCTTTGATCGCTCCTCTTCCTTTGCGGGTACGCCTGGATCCGGTCCGGGAGGCGGTGCCGCGGCGACGGATCGCGTCCAGCAAGGCGGCGATGGTCTCTACAACCAATCAGGAGGGTACGGGAACAATTTTCTGCAACCGTTGATCGGTGGCTCTGGCGGCGGCGGGGGCGGTTCGCGCGAAGACATTGATGGCGGAAATGGCGGGGGTGGTGGCGGGGCCCTCTTGATCGCCTCGTCTCGGGATATCATCCTCACGGGGCTGATTCGTGCGAATGGCGGGAACCGTCAGTACAGCGGTGTTACCTATGGCGGCCGGGGTTCGGGTGGATCCATCCTGATCCGGGCGGACCGTTTCTCCGGACCTGGCACTTTCCAAGCGTTTGGTGGTGATGCCGGCAACGACAACGGGCGCATTCGAATTGAAGCTTACGATCGCAATTTCACCGGCGCCACCCGTCCCGGTATTGTCTACAGCCTGCCGATCGCAGGTCAGGACTTCAGCCAGCAGGGAACCTTGACGGTGTCGCGGATTGCGGGCCAGAACGTGCAACAGCCTCCGGGAGCGTCGCTGGTGTCGCCGGACGTCATCTTTACCCAGGCCGGGCCGATTGAGGTCACGGTGACGGGGCAAAACATTCCGAATGGCACCGAAATCCGTCTGCGAGTGACGACGTCCACCGGGGTGTTGACGGCGGGACCGGAATTCCTCAACGCGGGCTCCGCGCTCTTCACCCTCTCGGTGCCTGCGGGAACGGGAACAGTTCAGGCGTTCGCGGACTACCGGATTACCAATTGAGGTGGGGTCGACGCGAAATATCGGAGAACAGGCCGGCTTCCCGGCCTGTTTTTTTTGGCCGCCTAGGTTGGCGGATCTCGAATTGAACCGCTAAATGAAGCCGCGGTGATTCGTCCAATTGCGATCCTTACTCCGCTGATGCCGCCCATGCGTGGCGGAGTGGCTGACCATTCCTGGCATCTGGCCAAGCATCTTTCGGATCTGGGGCATGATCTGACCGTCGTGTCCTCCCGGGATACTTATACCAAACAGCCCTTCAAGTCCCTGGCCGCCATCAATGATTGGGATGATTTCGGTCAGTTGCTGATCGTTTTGAACGAGGATGTCCCTCCCAACGCGGTCCTACTCTGGCAGTATGTGCCGCACATGTATGGCCGCGGCGGGGTGAACAAGGTTTTGTCGAAGATCTGGTCGGCCTTTCGCAAGGAAGGACGGGATCAAGTGATCCTGGCCCATGAGGTGATGGCACCGTGGGGACGACGTCCCAGCCACTGGTACTACGCGTGG
>JAYTHD010000082.1:0-3394 GCA_043732975.1 Verrucomicrobiota bacterium | reverse complement strand
TCCGGTTGCATCATCCGGGCGCGGGCGGTGGCATCGGGGACGACCGGGCGCTTGTCCAGCAGCGGCGTATCGATGTCCCCGGGAAACAGCGCGATCGCGCGGACGCCGGCGCCACGCTCCTCGGCGTTGATCGCCTGGGTCAGCCCGGCGAGACCGAATTTACTCATGACGTAGGCGGGTCCGGCCTTGGGTGAAGCCTGTTTTCCCGCGTCGGAAACGACGTTGACAATGGTTCCGGAACCGCGTTGCCGCATGCCGGGCAGGAAGGCCTGCACACAGTAATAGGCGCCGTTGAGATTGGTATCGATCATCGCGTGGTAGTCCGCCAGTGACAGCACCTGGAGCGCACGATTCGGCGCATTTGTTCCAGCGGCGTTGACCAGCAATTCGATATCGCCGAGGGCGGCGTGGACGGCTTCAGTCAGGGCCGCGACGGCGTCGGCATTGCCAATATCCAACGGAAACGCGTGCAGGGACGCGGCGTGGCGACCGGCGAGCCGGATGGTTACCGCGAGCGCCTCCGGACGACGGCCCACCAGCCCCACTTTCCAACCGGCGGCGGCGAGCTTCAATACGGTGGCACGACCCACGCCACTGCCGGCACCGGTCACAACGGCTGACTTCATCATCCGCGGACGTTTCGGTGAGAAACCGCCTGCTGTCCAAATCCATGGACGACCGAAAAGCGAAAGCCGCCCGGTAGGCGGCTTGCTCGAGGTGCAGAGGTGGTCGGCGGCTGATCAACCCTTACGACCCGGCTTGGCAGCGGCCTTGGTTTTGGCCAGTTCCTTGGTGCGCCGGACGTAATTGCTGCGACGACGACGTTTCTGAACTTTGTTGGACTGTTGACCCATAACGGTTTTGAATGATTCCGAATGACTTCGCGATTTCAAAGCAGAATGTGGGCTGCAGCGGCCCGCATCAAACTCTTTTTCGATCCCAAGAGCGAATTGGCCCGCCGCGCCTGGCTCGGGTTCCTCGCCCTGACGCTCGCCACGGTGGCGGGGTGTCAGTCGACAAACACCAAGGAAAAGCCACAAAAACCGGACAAGGAGGCCTCCACGCTCCGCCTGCATATCGAGGAAAATGACATCGGATTGGGCGTGGGAAAAATTGAGGTCTTTCGCGCGAATCCCATGAAGGTGATCGTCCAGAAGACGCCGTTTGTGGACGAAGGGGACATCGCCAAAGCGACGTTGGTGGACTCGCCCTACGGCGGACACCTGATCAAAATCGAATACACCTCCCGCGGAAAGATGGCCTTGCAGTTGGGCACCGCACCCCATCCGGGACGTCGTGTGGCGGTCTGGTGCCGGTGGACCGAAGGACGGTGGTTGGCGGCTCCGGTGGTCCCGCATGGCCTGGAGGATGGTGTTTTCATCTTCACCCCGGATTGCACGCGGGAGGAAGCCGAGCGGATTGTGCGGGGATTGAACAACGTGGCCATCAAGTTGGAAAACCAAGCCAAGCCGGCCCCCGTCAAAAAAGACAAGGAGGGTAACCTCAAGAAGCCGAAGCCCACGGAGGAGCAGGAGATGTTCAAATGAGCCGGTCCGGGTTGTCGGGACGTCGAGCCCGGTTAATTTCGGCCGGTTTGGGCGTGTGCCTGTGCCCTTGGGTGCTGGGTGACGCGCCGTTTCATTTCCCCACCGCGAACCACGCCTTGTACGACGCCGGCGGGGACACCGCTTTTCTGGCGCCGACGCCCGGTCGGACCTGGGAAAGCGGTTCCTTCGGGTGCGTGCGGACGGACCGGAATGGTCCGCGGTTTCATGAAGGTCTGGATATCAAGTCGCTGACCAAGGACGCGCGTGGTGAACCCACGGACCCCGTGTTGTCGAGTGGCGCCGGCACGGTGGCGTATCTCAGTCGGCGCCCCGGTGCATCAAATTACGGCTGTTATGCGCTGGTGCGGCAGTACGTGGATCGCATGGAGATCTACACGCTGTACGCGCACCTAGGTTCGATCCTGCCGAAGCTTTCGGTGGGCGACCGGGTGGCCGCCGGGGATCGATTGGCCACCATGGGGCGCACCGGACAGCCGATTGGCAAGGAACGCGCCCACGTCCATTTTGAGATCAATGTCGTACTCAACGACCGTTTTTCCGAGTGGTTTCGGCAGCACTATCCCGATGAGCGCAACGATCACGGGAACTTTCACGGGCGCAATCTGCTGGGACTGGACCCCCGGGCCATCCTCCTGGCGCAACGATCCCAAGGGGCCGAATTCAGCCTTTCCCGGTTCATTGCCACCCAACCGGTGATGGCCCGGGTGGCGATCCGCAAGCCGCAATTGCGCTTTGCCTTGCGCTATCCGCAATTGGTACGCTCCAATCCGCGGGCGGAAAAGGAAGGCATCGCCGGCTATGAGTTGGGGCTGAACTTCAACGGCATCCCCGTTCAGATCATCCCCCGATCCAAGGACGAACTGGAGGGTGTGGCGGGGCGTAAGCTCCTGTCCGTCGATGACTCGGAATGGCACAAACACCCCTGTGGACGTCTGGTGATCCGTCGTGGGCAGGCTTGGACACTGACGGGCAAGGGTGACGAACTCATTGATCTTATCGCATTCTGATCCAACATATTGGGCGATTTTGTTGTCCGGGCAAAGCAATTCTTTGACGGTGCTGTGCCGAGACGAAGGTGTGTCAAAAGTTACCACTGCGTCACAGGGTAGTCAGACCCGGCATGCGGGCGTCGTTTTTCCCTGGTCGGGTTGACTTTGAGCCTCTCTTAACCCTACAGTGTGGAGGTCGCGGAAATTGAACAATCGTTCTGCGAAACCACTATGCACGAAGGATATTGCGTCAAGTGCAAGACCAAAAAGCCGATTGCCGACGGCGTTGAAGAGGTCATGAAGAATGGTCGGAAGGCCGTCAAAGGCAAGTGCCCGACCTGCGGAGTCGTCATGTTCAAAATCCTGGGTGGGAAGGCGGCACCCGCGGCCACCGTAGTCAGTGAGCCGGCGGCTTCGTAGCCGGCGGTGTCCACCGATTCAGTCATCACTTCAGGCAGCCGGTTGCGGTGTGATGTTGATCCCAGGCAACCTTGGACAATTCCAGATGCCAGATTGACTCGTAGTGGCCCGTAGCTTCCTCGTTTATTTCGGATAATGCGTCTCGGACTTTATGGCGGTTCGTTTGACCCGGTGCATCTGGGACATCTGTTGGTCGCCCAGGCGGCTTTGGAGGAAATGGCGTTGGATCGCCTCTTCTTCATTCCCGCAGCCCAATCGCCGTTCAAACCGGGAATCCCGCCGATTCCGGCATCGCTCCGGATGCGTTGGTTGCGCATGGCGCTCGTCGGGCGGACCGACTTTGAGGTGGATGACTGGGAAATTCGTCGGGGGGGCGTGAGTTACAGCATTGATACCGCCCGGGAATTTGCCCGCCGT
>JAYTHD010000081.1:0-3081 GCA_043732975.1 Verrucomicrobiota bacterium | reverse complement strand
CGGTCAGTTTGTCTTTCTGCACGATCGGGCTCGCCTCCGCTGTCGACGACTGCACTTGAATTGAGCTGTTGGCGGCTTCGAGTGGGCGACGGTATTCGGCCTCACAGTGCGGTCGCGGGTTTGTGGGTTTGTGAATCCCAGCCGCGAAGTGGATGATCGCCAAACCCGTAGGGCGCCGCTTTGTTGTATCCGGTGGCTCGCAATTGGCCGCCATACCCTCGCTCGCGACAGCCAAGGCGCCGCCTAAAAGAATGCTGCCCCGTACCCCGCACAGCCACCGGCCGGGCGAGTTTTGCCCGCGCCTTTACCGGTCCGCTGGCCCTGAGCAAATCCTGATGCCGCCGTTTCACTTCGGCGGCCCGGGCGGGGCATCGTGGTCGCGGAATTTTTCGCGCACATAGCTGATGTGCCCCCGCAATCGGTAGAATTCGTCGGCGAACGACGCCGGGATGGTGATGGCCTTGACCGTCGATTCAATCTGCGCCAGTCGGCGCATCAGCTCGGCCCGCGCCTCGGGTGAGGTCACACCAAAAAGTCCACGTTCGACCACTTGCAACGCCCGGTACCAGCGAAACAGGATCAGCTTGACCCGCCAACGCAGAATCGCCGGAATAAGTTTCAGGCCGGGAACCAGGACGATCGCCATGGGCACGATCAATACGATCACCCCTTCGACGATGCCAGCCAGGCTGAACGGCAGGTTGCGGTAGAGCCAGCTCTTGCCGGTTTTATAGTACCGGATGGCCGACGGGCTGAGGGTGAATTCATGTTCCAACGGGGCCGGGAACTCCCCCTTCTGTTGCAACAGGGTCGGCCGCTTATGCACGTCCTGCGCGGCCTCGATCAGCAGGTCGGAGATGGCCGGATGCAGGCGGGTGGTGGCCAGCAATTCCACGGTCGGCCCAACCAAGTGGATGTCTTTACCAGGAATGTCCTTCCCGAAATCGATGCCCCCCCGCGGAATTTCCAGCCGATTCAGATGCGGAAAGCGGCGCGTGTACGCCGCGGCCTGCACAAAATCAAAGATCTTGAATTCCGGATTCCGCAGGACCCGGCGCATGGTGTTGGTCGACACGGAGTCGCTCATCAGAAACACCGCATCCACCGTGCCCGCCAGGAGATTCGTCACGCCTTGGTCGCCGTCGATCGGCAGCAATGTGGTGCGGCCGCCCGCCACAATGCCGTTGGTCGCCAGCAAGGTCCGGGCGAGCGAGTAGGTGCCACTCCCGGGCTCGCCAATCGCCAGTCGTTGACCGGCAAAATCCGAGAGCAACACCACATTGGAGCCGCTGCGATAAAACACCCACAACGGCACATACATGATGCTGCCGAGGGAATGCACCGGGCGTTGCTTGCCGGCGGGGAGCTTGATCGGATCCAGTCCGCTCTGGACAAAACCGACGTCGAATCGCGAACCCGCCGCGTGAAGACGGGCCAGGTTTTCCTCCGAGCCGCGCGAGGGGACGATCTGCACCCGGACGTGCTCCTGGGCAAGATGGTTCGAATACTCCAGAGCATAACGCTCGAAGACCGTGCCCGGCGGCCCGCTGGTGATCACCAGGGTCCTTGGCGGCGCTGATTTAAGAAAAAGGAAGGCCGCGCCGATGAGGGTCAGGACGATCAGGGTCACAGCTGCCGTCGCCGCTCCGGGTCCCATGCCAAACGTCTCGGTGAAAACCCCGATCACCGCGGAGAGCCTGAACTTCTTCAACACGGCCGGGACCCTGCGGCCTGTCGCCCGGGCTGACAAATTGAATCCGCGACGGCCGGACACCGCCTCGATCCAAGCCGTCTCCCTGCCATTGAAAACCGGGAGAATCACGAACTCATTGTGCCGGGGAGAATAAAGGCACACTTTGAAAGGGTCGCCTATGGTTCGCAGAATCTTGCTCCCGCTGGGGTTGGTCGCCGGCCTCGTCGGCCTCATCGGGCCGTTGGGCGCGGTCGACGGTCCGCGACCAAAGCACTGGGCGTTCGCGCCGCCCCACCGGACCGCGCCGCCTCCCGTGCGACAGACTGCCTGGCCGCGCACGGTCGTGGATCGCTTCCTCCTCGCGGGACTGGAGGCCCGCGGTTGGACCCCGGCCGCCGAGGCGCCGCCCGGCACCCTGCTCCGCCGGGCTTCCCTCGATCTCACCGGACTGCCGCCGACCCCGGCCGAAGTCGACGCCTTTCTCGCGGACACTGCGCCGGACGCCTACGAACGGGCCCTTGACCGTCTGCTGGCCTCGCCGCGCTTCGGCGAGCGAATGGCCCAGGATTGGCTCGACGCCGCGCGCTTCGCCGACACCAACGGCTATCAGGTCGATCGCGATCGGGAAATGTGGGCGTGGCGTGATTGGGTGGTGCGCGCGTTCAATCGCAATCTGCCCTTCGACCAGTTCACCGTGGAACAGATCGCCGGCGACCTCCTGCCCGGCGCGACGCTGGATCAGAAGATTGCCACCGGTTTCCATCGCAATCACATGATCAACGAGGAAGGCGGGATCATACCCGAGGAATTTCTCGCCGAGTATTGTGCCGACCGCGTGGAGACCACGGCCACGGTCTGGCTCGGGCTGACGATGAACTGCGCGCGTTGCCACGACCACAAGTACGACCCGCTGACCCAAAAGGATTTCTATGGGTTGCTCGCGTTTTTCCACAATGTCCCGGAAAGTGGCGTGGGTGACTACGGGGCGAATATCCGTCGCAGCACACCGCCATTCCTGAAGCTCCCCGCACCGGCCATCGAAGCTGCGTTGGCCGGCACCCGGAAGGAACTTGCCAGTGCCGGTCAACAACTGACCAACCTCCTGCACGAACTGGAAATCGGACGAAGCGCCTGGGAAGGACAGGCCACCGCGGTGCATCCCAAATGGGGGGAACCACTGATTCTCTCGCCGGCCCTTGGCTCCCCGGCTCGTCCCGCGGCCGTCACTGTGGGTTGGGCGCCGCTGCCGGAGGAGGCATCGACCAACGCCCGGATTACCTTCCGGACCCGGGCCGCTGCGGCACCGATCACCGCCATCCAATTGGAATGGCATTTCTCCCGGGCGGCCGCGGCGGTGAGCAATTCGGTTTTGCGAATTCAGGAAATCC
>JAYTHD010000080.1:0-5660 GCA_043732975.1 Verrucomicrobiota bacterium | reverse complement strand
CGGTGTGATGCGGCGAGCGAAAGGGACGGCGGGTGACCAGGGCTTGTCCGGGCAACAATTTGCCCACGATACTGTGGATCTTGGTGGTCTCCAGCGCCTCATCCAGCGTGAGCGGCGGCAGGAGGGTGGCGAGACGTTTGGCGAGCATGCTCTTGCCGGTACCCGGGACTCCGAGCAGCAACAGATTGTGCCCACCACTCGCGGCGATCTCGAGGGCGCGCTTCACGGACTCCTGCCCTTTCACGTCGGCCAGATCGATGTCTTCCTCCGGCGGTTCGGCAAACAGGGCGGCGGTATCCACGTGCAGCGGCTCGATCTGGATCAGTCCCTCCAGGTAGCTCGCCGCCTCCCGCAGATTCAGGATCGGGATGACTTGCAGGCCCTCCACGACCGCTGCTTCCGGCGCATTTTCCGCCGGGACCAGCAACGCGCGGCGGCCTTCCGCCCGGGCCAGGAGGGCGATGGGCAGGACCCCCTTCACCGGCCGAACGGCGCCCGTCAATGCGAGTTCGCCCACCACCATGACCTCCGGCAGCATCCGCGGTTCGATCTGTTCCGAAGCCGCCAGGATTCCCAGCGCGATCGGCAAATCAAAGCCCGGCCCTTCCTTGCGCACATCCGCGGGGGCGAGGTTGATGGTGGTGCGGCCCAAAGGAAAATGGAAGCCGCTGTTGGACATCGCCGTGCAGACCCGGTCCCGGGACTCCTTCACCGCCGCATCGGGAAGTCCCACCAGACTCAGCAGGGTGTTCCCATAACCCGCATCCACTTCCACCTCCACCGGACGGGCTTCAATCCCGTGAACGGCTGCGCTGAATATCTGTGCGAGCACAATGACCTCCTACGTGGAAGCCACCCGATTGTTACCGGATATTCCCTGTGGATTTGCCCGGATGCCGTTCCAACCTCGCCCGCGTTCTCCGGGAGCGTGGCCGGAAATTCTTTCCCTGCGGCCGGAAAACCGTAGCGTCCTCCCGGATCCGTTGCCGGATACAATACTTGATAAACTTATGAGTGATCTCCTGTCCTCCCTGAAACAACATTCCGTCGTCGTGGCCGACACGGGCGATTTTGCCTCGATCCGGAAATACCAACCCCGTGACGCCACCACGAATCCGAGTCTCATCCTCAAGGCAGCGACCATGCCGGAGTATGCCGGATTGGTCGACAAGGCCGTGGCAGATGCCCGCCAAGCCGGGGGGGGCGCCACGGCCGTTTTGGCCGGTGCGATGGATCGACTGGCCGTCGCCTTCGGGTTGGAGATTCTGAAGATCGTGCCGAATCGCGTCTCCACGGAAGTCGATGCCCGGATGAGCTTCGACACGACGGCGTCGGTGGCGAAGGCACGTCAACTGATCGCCATGTACGCCGCGGCGGGGATTCCCAAGGAGCGCATCCTCATCAAGCTCGCCTCGACCTGGGAGGGGATTCAGGCGGCGCGGCAACTCAAGAGCGACGGCATTCGCTGCAACTTGACGCTGCTATTCAGTTTCGCCCAGGCAGTGGCCTGCGCGGAAGCGGGCGTGCAGCTGATCTCTCCCTTCGTCGGCCGCATTCTGGATTGGCACAAAAAAGCCACCGGCGTCGCCGCCTATGCCCCCGCGGAGGATCCCGGAGTGAAATCGGTCAGCCGGATCTACAACTACTACAAACATTTTGACTATGCGACCGAAGTCATGGGCGCCTCGTTCCGCAACCGGGACGAGATCCTGGAACTGGCCGGGTGTGATTTGTTGACGATCAGTCCGGCGCTGCTGGAAGATCTGCAGGGTACCGCGGGAGACGTGGGGCGAAAGCTCAGCCCGGCCAATTCGCGCGACGGGGACCTGGAAAAAGTCGCTCTGAATGAGGTCTCCTTCCGCTGGCAGCACAACGAGGACGCCATGGCCACGGAGAAGCTCAGCGAAGGCATTCGCCAGTTCGCCGCGGATTCGCTGAAGCTGGAGAAATTCCTGACGGAAAAGCTGAAGGCATAAGCGGACTCGCCGGCAATCCCGCGGGTCGCCGCCGGACCGGAGTTGGAACCGCGGATCAATCGAGCCGCATCGCGACGAATCGGAGAAGCGCCCCCAAGCCCCGGTTCTCAAGTTGCATCCCCGACGGTAATTGCGCCGCCGGCCGCCGGCGATCTACCGGGCACTGAACGGCACTCCCGCTGGATCCCGATTCCCGTGCCGCTATATTCCTTTCCACGCCGGACATCCGCGAGCGACTCATCCCCTGTCACCCATGACCCCGAAATCCAAGCCACTCACTCCGGAACTGCTCGCTCAGATCGATGCCTGGTGGCGCGCGGCGAACTACCTGTCCGTCGGACAGATCTATCTCTACGCCAACCCGCTCCTCAAGAAGCCCCTCCGCCTGGAACACCTCAAACCCCGGTTGCTGGGGCATTGGGGCACCACGCCCGGATTGAACTTCATCTACGCCCACCTCAACCGGATCATCAATGAATACGGCTTGAACGTCCTCAATGTGACCGGACCCGGCCATGGCGGTCCCGGCTTGGTGGCCAATGCCTATCTGGAAGGCGTCTATAGCGAGGTCTATCCGCATATCTCGGCCGACGAGGACGGGATGCAGCGGTTGTTCAAACAGTTTTCCTTCCCGGGTGGCATTCCCAGTCACGTGGCGCCCGAGACTCCCGGATCGATCCATGAGGGCGGTGAACTCGGCTATTCCCTCTCCCATGCCTTCGGGGCGGCATTCGACAACCCCGACCTTCTCGTCGCCTGCGTGGTCGGCGATGGCGAGGCCGAGACGGGCCCGCTCGCCACCAGTTGGCACTCGAACAAATTCCTCAACCCGGTGTGCGACGGGGCGGTGCTGCCCATCCTGCATCTCAATGGGTATAAAATCGCCGGACCCACGGTGCTCGCCCGCATCTCCCATGACGAATTGACGGCCCTCTTCCACGGCTACGGTTATACGCCGCATTTTGTCGAGGGAGACGATCCGGCGTCGATGCACCTGCAGATGGCGGCCACGCTGGACACGGTCGTCGCCGACATCCGCCGCATCCAGACCGAAGCGCGGTCCCGGGGATTCCAGGAGCGGCCCCGTTGGCCCATGATCATCCTGCGCTCTCCCAAAGGTTGGACCGGACCCAAGGTTGTGGACGGTCTGCCCACGGAAGGCTCCTTCCGCTCGCATCAGGTGCCGATGGGCGACATGGCCCGCCCGGGGCACGTCAAACTCCTGGAAAGCTGGATGAAGAGCTATCGGCCGGGGGAACTTTTTGATGTCACCGGACGCCTCCGCCCGGAAGTCGCCAAGCTGGCCCCGCAAGGAGAGCGTCGTATGAGCGCAAATCCGCACGCCAACGGCGGCCAGTTGTTGCGGGCGTTGCGCCTGCCCGATTACCGCGACTACGCCGTGAAGGTGCCTCGACCCGGTGCCGTCGAGAGCGAGGCCACCCGCGTCCAGGGCGCCTTCCTCCGCGATGTCCTCAAATTCAATCCGACCAACTTCCGGGTCTTCAGTCCGGATGAAACCAATTCCAACCGCTGGAACCCGGTGTTTGACGTGACCAACCGTTGTTCCATCGCCGAGATTCTTCCGTCCGACGACCATGTGGCTCCCGACGGCCGCGTGATGGAAATGTTGAGCGAACACCAATGTGAAGGCTGGCTCGAGGGCTATCTGCTCACCGGTCGTCACGGCTTTTTCTCCTGCTACGAGGCGTTCATTCACATCGTCGATTCGATGTTTAACCAGCACGCCAAATGGCTCAAAATGGCAAACCGCATTCCCTGGCGCCGGCCGATCGCGTCCCTCAACTACCTGCTTTCATCCCACGTCTGGCGGCAGGATCACAATGGCTTCAGCCATCAGGATCCCGGCTTCATTGATCACGTCATCAATAAAAAGGCGGAAGTCATCCGCGTCTATTTGCCACCCGATGCGAACACGCTCCTGTCGGTCACCGACCACTGCCTGCGCAGCCGCAATTACGTCAACGTCATCGTGGCCGGCAAACAACCGGCACCGCAGTGGCTCAACCTGGATGCCGCGATGAAACATTGCATCGCCGGCATCGGCATCTGGGAATGGGCGAGCAACGACCGGGGTGGCGAACCGGATGTGGTGATGGCATGCGCCGGCGATGTGCCCACCCTGGAAACCCTGGCCGCCGTCACGCTGATCCGAAAGCATCTGCCCGACCTGAAGGTCCGGGTGATCAATGTGGTCGACCTGATGAAACTCCAGCCCCGGAGCGAACACCCGCACGGTCTGAATGACCGCGACTTCGACAGCCTCTTCACCACCAACAAGCCGATCATCTTCGCCTACCACGGTTATCCCTGGTTGATTCATCGGCTCACCTATCGACGGACCAATCATGGCAACCTCCATGTGCGCGGCTACAAGGAGGAAGGCACCACCTCCACGCCGTTTGACATGGTGGTGATGAACGATCTGGATCGCTTCCATCTCATGGGTGACGTGATCGACCGCGTGCCGGGACTCGGCCCGAAGGCGGCCTATGCCAAGCAGGCCCTCCGGGACAAGCTCATCGAGCACAAGCAATACATCACCGAACACGGGGAGGATCTGCCGGAGATCCGGAATTGGAAGTGGGGCCACAGCGTTTGAATCCAGGAGCGCCGAATCGGCGTGGATTCCGTGGTACTGAAGTAACCCGGGCCTCGGCCCGGCCGACTCCCCGGCCGGCCCGTGAGCGTTCCCGCAGGCGGGCAGTCCGCGGATTAACCGGGGTTGAAAGCATCGGATCCAACGCGATGCGGCGCCTGGTGGCATTGGGGCAAACACCCCATGGCAGCCGCCCGCCCCGGGACTCACTCTCGCCTCGTGAACAATCCCGAAGCAAAGTCCACGCCGATCATTGATCGCCAGCAATTGATCCAACTCTTGAACGAGGATCTGGCCCGGGAGTATCAGGCCATCATTGCGTATATTGTCTACAGTCAGGTGATCAAGGGCGCGGCGTATATGGATATCGCCGGGGAATTGGAGCTGCATGCGGCCGAGGAATTGCAGCACGCCATCAAAATCGCCAAGCAGATCGATTACCTCGGCGGCATGCCCGGGGTGATTCCCCAGCCGGTCCGGACGTTCACCGCCCCGGACGACATGCTGCGGGCGGACCTGGAAAACGAACGCGTGACCGTGGGACACTATCGGGAACGCATCCAGCAGGCGGAGTCGCTGGGTGAATTTGCGCTCAGCGAGACCCTGCGGGCGATCATCGTTCAGGAGCAGGAACATCAAATTGACCTGAGCGCCGCTCTGGGAGTCAACGCCACCCTGCCGTCCCAATGCTCCGACGAGCCCTCGTGCAGCACGGACTGAACTTCTCCCGCCAACCCAACCCGCATATCTATGAAACCAGCCTCCGACGCCTCCGTCCTCCAAACGATCGGGCCGCTCAAACAACAATTCCGACAATTCATCCAGCAACTGCGGGCGGGAGTCGACGACGTCATCGAGCCCAAAGCTCAAGCCTTGTTGGAAACCTCCGCCGAAGTGTTGACGGGTTTGTTGAAGGCCTTTGAGGATTACGAAAAGGGTCACGAACGCGCCTGGCAAACGACCTCCCTGCTGAAGGTGCCACTGCGGAAAAAGGCCCCGATTGCCCGACGCTAGATTGCGGGGACACCTCATGAAAATCATGCTGCCGCTGCTGATCGCCGTGGGTT
>JAYTHD010000079.1:0-11915 GCA_043732975.1 Verrucomicrobiota bacterium | reverse complement strand
CCGTGTTGCCGCCCGCATCCTGCACCGTTACCACCGGCTGTGTACTCCAAGCAATTCCCCCGGTTCCACCACCAGGCTGGGTCGTGAACGCCAGCTTCGTCGCTGTTCCCGGCACATAGGTGATTGTCGCCTGCGTCTGACTGACGGTGCCGCTTTTGACCGGACTACCGCCCAACGTCGCCACAAACACACCACTGCCAGTCGCCGTCGGCGACGTCACTGTCGCGGTGTACGTCCCGTTGCTATTATCCGTAACTGCGCTAATCGTGCCGGTGCCGGATTGCATCGTGATGGTCACCGTCGACCCGCCGGTCACTACTGGGTTGGCGGCGGCGTCCATCGCCGTCACCGTCAAACTCTGCGTACTGGTTCCGTCGGCCGTGATGCTCACACTTGTGGGCGTCAGGGTAGATTGTGTCGCGTCGGCTGCGCCCGATAGATAGTTCATGGTCGCTTGGGTCTGGCTGCCCGTGCCGCTCTTGACCGCCGCACCCCCCAGCGTCGCTATAAACACGCCGGTACCGATCGAAGCCGGCGACGTCACCGTCGCGGTGTATGTCCCGTTTATGTTGTCCGTTACGGCACTGATCGTGCCCGTGCCCGATTGCAGGGTGATCGTTACCGTTGCGCCGCCGGTCGTCAGATTATTGCCATTGGCATCCACCGCCTGAACCGTCAAATCCTGCGTGTCGGTCCCGTTGGCCGTCAGGTTCGCGCTGGTCGGCGTCAACGTCGATTGCGTGGCGTCCGCCGTGCCCGGAGTGATATTAAAAGTCGCGCTCGTGCCACTGGTGAGGGGGTGGATTCCGCCGCCGCCCGTCGTGTCCGTCGCCGTCAGCGTGTAGCCCGTGCCCGTCTTGTTGATCGACAGCCCGCTGAAGGTGGCCACGCCGCTCGCCGCCGTCGTCTCGCTGCCGCCCGTCAACGTTCCGCCTCCCGGATTGGTCCCGATCGCCAGCGTCACCTTCGTGGTGCTGTCCGTCGTGACGACGTTGTCGCCCGCATCCAGCACCCGCACCGTCACCGCCGGGGTGATCGTTGCCCCCGCCACAGTGGTGGACGGTTGCACATTAAACGCGAGGTGCGTCGCCGTTCCCAGGGTGATGTTGAAAGTCGAACTGGTGCCACCGGTGAGCGGGTGGATGCCACCGCCACCGGTCGTGTCCGACGCCGTCAGGGTGTAGCCCGTCCCGATTTTGTTGATCGATAGTCCACTGAAGGTCGCCACACCGCTCGCCACCGTCGTCTGGCCGCCACCCGTCAACGTTCCACTTCCCGGATTGGTCCCGATCGCCAGCGTCACTTTCGTCGTGCTGTCCGTCGTCACCAAATTGTTGTTCGCGTCCAGCACCTGCACCGTCACGGCGGGTGTGATCGATGTAACCGCCGTCGTGTTGGATGGTTGCACATTGAACGCGAGGTGAGTCGCCGGTCCGGGCGTGTAGGTCACGGTCGATTGCGTCTGGCTGCCCGTGCCGCTCTGGACCGGACTACCGCCCAACGTCGCCACAAACACACCGCCGCCCGTCGTCGTCGGCGAGGTCACCGTTGCCGTGTACGTCCCGTTGCCGTTATCGGTGACCGAGCCAATCGTGCCGGTGCCGGATTGCTTCGTGATCGTCACCGTCGACCCGCCCGCGGTCAGGCTGTTGCCGTTCACGTCCTTCGCCGTCACCGTCAAAACCTGCGTGCTGCTTGCGTTGGCGATGAGGCTCGCACTCGTCGGCGTCAACGTGGATTGCGTGGCATTGGCCGTGCCGGGCAAATAGGTGATGGTGGAGGTCGTCTGGCTACCCGTACCGCTTTGCACCGGGCTCCCGCCCAATGTCGCCACGAAGACACCACTGCCGGTTGCCGTTGGCGACGTGACCGTCGCCGTATACGTCCCGTTGCCAACATCCGTGACCGAGCCAATCGTGCCGGTGCCGGATTGCTTGGTGATCGTCACCGTCGATCCGCCCGTGGTCAGGCTGTTGCCGGTGGCGTCCTTCGCCGTCACCGTCAGTACCTGCGTGCTGCTTCCATTGGCAGTGAGGCTCGCACTCGTTGGCGTCAGCGTGGACTGCGTGGCATCGGCCGCGCCGGTTACATAGGTCATCGTCGCGGTCGTCTGGCTGCCCGTGCCGCTCTTTACCGGATTACCGGCCAAAGTCGCCACGAACACGCCGCTGCCGGTCGCTACCGGCGCTGTCACCGTCGCGGTATACGTCCCGTTGCCAACATCCGTGACCGCGCCAATCGTGCCGGTGCCGGATTGCCGGGTGATCGTCACCGTCGACCCGCCGGTGGTGATATTGATGCCGCTGGCATCCTTGGCTTGAACGGTCAACACCTGCGTGCTGGTCCCATTGGCCGTGAGGGTCGCCGTGGTCGGCGTCAACGTCGATTTCGTCGCATCCGGTCCGCCGACGATATAAGAGATCGTCGAGGTCGTCTGGCTGCCGGTGCCGCTCTTGACCTGCGCACCGCCCAAGGTCGCCACAAAGACCCCGCTCCCTACTGACGCGACGGACGTCACAGTCGCGGTGTACGTTCCGTTGCTGTTGTCAGTCACCGCGCTAATCGTGCCGGTGCCGGACTGCTGCGTGATCGTCACCGTCGACCCGCCGACTGTCAGAGTGTTGTTGTTGGCATCCTTGGCGGTCACGGTCAGGACCGCGGTGCTGGTCCCGTTCGCCGTGATGCTCGCGCTCGTCGGCGTCAACGTGGATTTCGACGCATCTGCGGCGCCCGGCGTATAGGAAATTGTGGACGTCGTCTGGCTGCCGGTACCGCTCTTGACCTGCGCCCCGCCCAAGGTCGCGACAAACACGCCGCTGCCCGTCGCCGTCGGCGATGTGACCGTCGCCGTATACGTCCCGTTCCCGACGTCCGTGACCGAGCCAATTGTGCCGGTGCCGGATTGTTTGGTGATCGTCACCGTCGATCCGCCGCTCGTCAGCAAGTTGCCGTTCGCGTCCTTCGCCGTCACCGTAAGTAACTGCGTGCTGCTCCCGTTGTCCGTGAGGCTCGCACTGGTCGGCGTCAGGGTGGATTGCGTCGCATCCGCGGTGCCGGGGGTGATGTTAAAGGTCGAGCTGGTGATGGACGTATAGGGGTGCGGTACGCCGGAGGTGGAGGTGTCCGTCGCGGCCAACGTGTAGCCCGTGCCGGTCTTGTTGATCGACAGCCCGCTATAGGTGGTCACGCCGTTCGCCACCGTCGTCTGGCCGCCACCGGTCAGCGCGCCGCCTCCTGGATTGGTCCCGATCGCGAGGGTCACCTGCGTCGTGCTGTCGGTGGTCACCACGTTATCGTTGGCGTCCAGTACCCGCACCGTCACCGCCGGTGTGATTGTGGACCCCGCCGCCGTGTTCGAGGGTTGCACGCCGATGGCCAGTTTGGTGGCCGCTCCGGGAGTGATGTTGAAGGTGGAACTAGTGCCAGCCGTGAGCGGGTGGATTCCGCCGCCACCCGTGGTGTCGGAGGCCGTCAGCGTATAGCCCGTGCCCGTCTTGTTGATCGACAGCCCGCTAAAGGTCGCCACGCCGCTGGCGACCGTCGTTTGTCCGCCGCCGGTTAGCGTCCCACTCCCTGGGTTGGTCCCAATCGCGAGAGTTACCTTCGTTGTGCTGTCTGTCGTCACCACGTTGTTATTTGCGTCGAGCACCTGGACCGTCACCGACGGGGTGATCGTTGACCCCGCCGCCGTGTCCGATGGCGGCACTCCGAAGGCCAGCTTGGTCGCCGTACCCGCTGTCACCGTCTCCTGCTGCGTCGCCGACGTGATCGTCGTGGGCGACGTGCTCGCCGCCGTGAGGGTCGGACTGCCGGACTTGGTGTCCGTGTAGGTGAAACTCACCGTGCTGGACCCGCTGGGGATGGTCACCGAAGTGCCGCCTGAGAACGTGACACTCCCCGTGGAAGTGCTCGACAACGTTACCGTCCGGTCCGCCTCGGCAAGGACCGGATTGTTGGACACATCCTGCCGCTGCACCGTGATGGTGCTCGAGGCCACACCCGCCACTGTCGTCACCGCCGAAGTCGTAAACACCAGCTTGCTCGTCGCTCCGGCGGCGACGGTGACCCGACCTTTACCGCTTAAGTAGGTGGAATTATTGTGCGGGGCGCCGGACCCGGCCCAAACGCCAGCGACTTGCTGAGCCGCGCCAAAAAACAAGGCTCTGGCGGTGCTGGCATTCCCGGTCGGAAACGGGACGGCAACCGTGCCGTTCAACGTCAGAGTGCCCGCGATCGCGATAACATTGGCGTTTTGATTGTTGAAGTTAGGGTTCGCACCCGCGTTGACCAACACGTCAAAAAGACGATAGGTTCCAACAGTACCAAAACCAGCGCTGGGAGTTCCCAAAAACTGAATCGTGCCACCGGTACAGGAGACATTCGCAGGAGTGGTGGGCTTGAAGTCACGACCGATCTTGAGGGTTCCGCCGGTCATAACGAGCGAGCCACCCATGGTGAAGTCTGCACCCGTAGTGCTCGCCGTTCCCACTGTAACCGTTCCGCCCGAGATCGACAGTGTGCCCGCACCGCTAATTCCCTTGCCGTTCGCTGTGGTAAAGGTGCCGCCCAAAACATTCAAGGTTCCACTAATACTCACAGCAGCGCCGGCCGAGGCTGCGTTTATAATGCCACCGCTTTCCAGAACAATGGTCGTGCCCGACGCGCTAATCGTGGCCATTGCCGTACCATTAACCGTTCCAAAAATATCCAAGTCCAGACCAACTCCATTATTCAGGGTAAGTGCAGTATTAATGGTCAGCGTGCCCCCTGAATCCACCGTCAGTTGATCCGCGCTGGCGGTCGCACCAACGGTCACTGTATGTCCGCTTTGAATCTCAATGGGGCCGTCGGAAGAGGCTGGCGCTGACGGTGCCGGAGTCACCCAACTGCTTCCATTCCACCGCTCCCATGTGGAGGTTGTGGCCCAAGTGCCCGTTTGATGTGACCGGTAGGCTCCGGTCACCGTGCTTGAAACTACGACGCTCGAAAGCGTCCCGGTCTTTGAGTTGGAATCAGTCGCAATGATATTGACGGTCTCCGCGGTGTTGTCCTTGCACGTAATTGAAAATGTGCCGCTGCTGAGGGTTTTCGTCAGGTCCCCATACACCCCGTTGTCGTTGCTGTCGAATTGGGCTTTGCCGGTGCTGCTGCTCATTGTTACGACTGTGGAACTATCCGTCGTAACCGTGTTATTGAATTGATCCTTTGCAGTTACAGTAACCGAAAACGCCACGCCAATATTCTGCGAGGTGGTACCGGTTACCGAGTATTGGCTGAGACTGCCGAGCACTTCCGTCAAATTCCCAAAATTGCTACCGCTGGAACCGTCTGTTGACGTTGTAATGCCAGCGGTTGTCTGACTTTGTGCAGAGCAATAAATGTACTTTCCCGTGGCCAAAGGTGTACCGGCGGTCGGCCGAACTTGAATAGCAGTAGTGGCACCCAGAGTAATTGTGTCTAGCGAAGTGGTGGCTGCTACCGAAAAAGTTACCACGAGGGTGCTGGAGTCGCTAAAGGCAACGCTGGCGGCCGTAATATTCCGACTCGCTGTAAAGCTTATACTCGGTACGGGCGACTGGTTGAACTCAAAACCGGCGGGAACTTTCAACGTCATCGTTTGATTATTGGCGATCTTGAGATCGTTATTAGCCCCTTCGGCAATCGTTATCGTTCCAAGTGTCGTCCAGGATGGTGACGTCGCAGTGGCAGCGGTATCGGCCGAAATACTTGCCGAGGCACCCGTAATAGTGACGTTTGCATTAACGGACATTCCCCCAGCCAAGCAGATAACGGTTAGAATGAACGACGAGGCCCAACGCGGGGAAAACCGCGCCGCGAACGTTCGAACCGACGCTTTCAGATCCCCGCGCGGCTTTACCCAAAGTCGTCCGAACAAAGATATCATGGTCAAAAGATCGTGGGAGCGCATGGAATTCAAGCTTTCATCGCAAATGGAGAATATTAGGTTGGACACCGTCGGCCATCCCTCTGGCTGAGGTTCCCGCCCCAAATCCAGCACCTTCAAGTTGCCTGGCTCTCGCGGGGACTCGCGCTCCACCGGGATACTCGCGGGGACTCTCGTACCACCGGGTTGAAGGCCCAACTAGAATGGTGGAGCAAGGTGGAGCGAGTCTCTGACGAGCTAAGCTGGTGACCGAGTCAATCCCCAGCGCGGCTGGCTCGAGGGACTCTCCCCCCACCGGCTCTGGCCGAAGGCCAGCAAGTAAGGTGGAGCGAGTCTCTGACGAGCCAGCCGGTGACGGAGTCAGGCCCGGCGCGGGTGGCTCGAGGGACTCTCGCCCCACCGGTTCTGGCCGAAGGCCAGCCAGCAAGGTGGAGCGAGTCTCTGACGAGCAAGCCGGTGACGAAGTCAGGCCCAGCGCGGGTGGCTCGAGGGACTCTCCCCCCACCGGTCCTGGCCGGAGGCCAGCAAGCAAGGTGGAGCGAGTCTCTGACGAGCCAGTCGGTGACGGAGTCAGGCCCAGCGCGGGTGGCTCGAGGGACTCTCGCCCCACCGGTTTTGCACCAACGGCACTCGCGCGGACTCGCGCTCCAACCAGGCGCGCCGCCGGCGCGCCGGCGCGGAGCCCGGTATAGCAGAATACGTCCCGGCACGGGATTTCCATTTTCAAAGGAGCGTGTGGTTGGCGGGGCGACAGTAGGCCCAACCTACGCTATAAAATGCCCGAGTGAGCGTCTGTCTGTCAAGGCGACGTTGCCCGGGAAGGAACCGGCAGCGCGTCCCGTTGGACGGCGTCGAGCAGCGCGGGCAGTCGGTTGCGGAAACTCTCGAGCCGACGATTCCGGGCGGTCTCGCTGACCTTCATCCACTGCAGCAGTCATTGGGACAGCGTTTTGCCCTGATAGTCCGGCTGCCCTTCCGTCCGCAATGAGCCATCGATAATCCCCAAGGTGCCGAGGAGCGCGATAATTCCGAACCAACCCCACGGCCGCCCGGGTTGAGGCGGTGGATTCGTGGTCATGCGGCCGGGTGGCCTGCCGAGCGCGGATCGCGAGGATTCACCGCGACGGTGATTTCCGATTGACGACAAACCCCGCATTCCCCCAGTCGGCGAAATCTTCGCGCGAGCCGTCGCCGGCGTCCATGGCCACCAGGCTGATCTGCTTCGCGCCGGGTGGAATTTCGACGTCAAAGCGCCAGGCCAGCGACAGGACGCGCATCACCGGGCTGGCGGCGGCTTCGTGGCCGTCGATGAAGACCTTGAAGACCACACTGGGGTATTTGGCCAGATTGGAGCCGTTGCTGACGCTGACGAGGTTTTCATCGGCGCCCGCCAGCGCGACAAACCGCTTATACTCCGGTTTGATTTCATACATCAAGGCACACGGCGCATGCACGCCCAGGCCGTGGGGAAGTGTCTGGCGATTGATCTTCAATGGCTGGCCGAGGTTGGACTTGTCCTTCTGCGGCGGCTGGGTGTTGCCGGAATAGCGCACCGTGCCGCCGTAGGTATGGCCGAAGCCAACGTTGCGAATCGGCTGGAGATCTCCCAGGAAAACCTCGGGGATTTCGGGCACCGCCTGCAAACGATCAAATTCACCTTCCGATTCCACACACACCGCTCGTCCATGGAGATAGGCATTGGCCCGAAGGTGGGTGGTGTTTTCGAGAGTGATCGGCCGACTATAGAGCAGGGATTGGGGCGTCGGCGCGGTACCGTCCAGCGTATAGCGGATTTCCGCGCCCGGTTGCAGCGGTGTGGTCAGGGTGACGATGACGGTTTGTTCAAAAAGATGCGGGCGCATGGGTGTGCCCCAGGGAGTGATGCGCACCGGGTCGACCACCCAGTCGGAATCCCATTTGCCGAGTTTGGCGAGTTCCTGCTGAAAGTGGATCGTGGGGGACAGGTGTTTCTCGAAGTGCTCCACCACCTGTTCGGTGTTCAAGTCCGGTGTGAAATTGCGGGCGGGATCGTAACCCGGATGGGCATCGGTCAGGTCGCGGGCCAGCACGCACTGGAGCCCCGCGGATTTCATCGCCTTCAAGCCCATGGGTTTTCCCAACAGGCACACCTGGGTATGAAAGCCCACGTAAATGAGGTGCGTGAGTCCATATTTCCGGCACACCGCATAGACCTCCGCCTGGGTGTCGGGCATGAGATCGTCCGCGCCGATGTGGAGGGCCGGGTGCATGCCGTCCCAGCCATAGTTCCCGCCGCAGCGCTCGCGCCCGCAGGCGCAGCCGCCCGCGTCGGGAACGGGCGGGCAGGTGACATTGACGACGTTGGGGACGGCGACCTTTGGCAAGGCAAAGATGGCTTCGCGCTGCGGGTAGCCGACGTAGTTGTCGACCACATCACTGGGGCACAGCAGGACCGTCATCCCCAGAGCGCGGGCGGCGTCCAGCGCCTTGTTCATACGCGGAACGATGGCGTCGACGCGCATCGTGGCGGTTTTGCACCAATGATAATTCCAGACATCCACGGCAATGACCCCGATGTGTTTTGGGTCCACTTTTTCATTCTTCAGGACCACGGCGCCGGTGATTGGATCCCGGGTCTGAAGGGTGAATTCGATCTCGCCGGCGTGCCCAAAAAAGGCGGGAAACACGCCCAGCAGTATTAATAGGAGGAGGCGCATAAAAGATTATTTCGGAGGTGTGACCGGGGACGCTGCAGAAAGGACATTCGTACTGAAGCGGATGCGGGCGAAGCATTCCGGGATGTGGGAATCCCAGATGCCGTGGCGCGTCCAGACCCAGCCGCCGGAATCCTTGGCCGGTGCGGCCTCCTTGTACGTGTTGAAGCGTGAGAAATCCATGCGCCATTCGTCCCCCTCCCGTGGCGGCAGGGCGCGGTGCTCGGCCTTGGCCAGCCATTCCAGACCGCGCCAGGGAAACGCCAATTCCACGGCCCAGCCCCGGTCACGATCCTCATCCTTGTTCACGGTGCCATCGATGGCCACGGCGGTCTGTTTGCCGGGAAAACTCCATTTGAAATTCCCCAGACGTCCACCGCGGGGATGATTCCCGAAGCCGACGCCGTTGAAGGGCTGGAGTTGGCCGCGGGCAAATTCCGGTGCCGCCGCAAATCCGCCCTTATCATAAGCGTCGTTCCAGATGAAAAAGACTTCATAGCTGGTATTAAACGCATTGATTTCGAATTCATAGTAGGCGTCCCGGCCGGCGATGAAGAATTCGACATCGTTGTCATAATAGATCGGATCGTTGTGCGCGGTGAATTTCGCGTGCACCAGGGGCTCTTCGACCCGGTAGGCGACGTAAAGGTTGGTGTCGTCCCAGACCACCATGGCGTGGGTGGCATGGAGCGCGGGCGCGCCCGTCAAAATGTCGACAAAACGCGGTGATTTCGGAGCCCGACTCCAGACGGCTTCGTCGAGGTGGCCGTCAATCCGGATCGGCTCTTGAATCCGATACGCGGTATAGCGGGCGATTTCGTTTTCGGGGCAGGGGAACTGGGAACGTCCGGTGCCGGTGGGTGTGGCCGAGGTCGTGGGGGCCGGTTCGGCGGCGCGAATCTCTCCGTCGGCGAGGCCCAAGGCCCCGATGAGCACGGCGGCACACCAATTGCGCGGGGAAAGGCTCCGACAACCAGAAACGTTCATGGACGGCTTCCGTAATGCCCTTTGCCTTGGGGAGCAATTCCGAATTGGGCGCGATGAGCGGCGAGGGCGGTGGCGGCTGCCTCGCGAGACGCTCGGCCCACCGGTTTTGGGGCCGGAGGCCGGCACGCAAGGTGGAGCGAGACTCTGTCGAGCTGGGCGGTGACGGAGTCACGCCCCAAACGCGGCTGCCTCGCGAGACGCTCGGCCCACCGATTTTCGCAGTCGAAGGACACCCTTCGCGCCGGCTCATCAGCTGTTCTGGAGGCGATAGCCGGTGAAGAAACCCTCCTGCATCCAATGTCCAAACCAGGTCCGCACCGGTTCGGTTGAGGTGTCCGCACTGTCTGAAGTTTCACGGGCCAGAACTTCCTGCAGGGCTTGCCCCAGATCGACGCCGGCCTGCAACCGGGTGAGGATTTCGTACTGCACCGCCGAAAGGGAGTGTCGGCGGACGACGTAGTCCCGGCGGGTCAGCGCGACATGGGAGACGCCGGGGTCGGGTGCCGGCGGCGCCTCTTCGGAAGTCGAATGCCGGGCCGCGGTGAAATAATCGTTGATGGGAAATTCCGTCCGCAGCAGACGAAGGCAGGGTGCGGTTTCGAGTCTCAATTCCGACCAGCGGGCGACCGGGACATCGAGCAGGGATTGCGCGGGAAAGGGCGCCATTTTTTCGGTGCCAGGACCGTCAAAGACTTCATAGATGAGCCATTCAAACCGGGCCAGATCCCGCACGAAATCCGCCCAATCCGGCCCGTCCGGCGCAGCTCGCTCCGGGCGGATATTTTCGAGATACTCCGGAAAATGCCGTCCCAAGGCGTGCAAAGTATAGCTCCGGGAAGGGTGTTGTTGGAGGTAATCCACTGCCAGGTCCGCAAAGGCCTCTTCTTCCAGCGCTTTGCGGGTGAGCGGATACACCTCGCCGAGGCATTCGATCAGGCGCGCATAATACGCATTGGCATAGACGGCGAGGCGCTCGGCGGCGGACAACTTCGATGAAGGCGTGATCATCGAGGCGAGGTTCCCCGGGTCGATGGGCAACAGGGATTGGGCGGTCTCCGCAGCGACGCCCTCCGCGACCCCCTCCGGATGGGTGATGACCGCCTGAAACCACTGCTGGACGACGGAGAGTTCGGCGAGCGGGACGGGAACCGGTGTCACAGGACGTCGGCGGTCAGATGATGCAATGGCTGGGGCAGATGCAGCGATGGGCCCGTCTGCGGAAGGTGCCGTGGTGGGGCTGATTCCGTGGGCGGCCGGCCGATTCGTTCGTGCGTGCCCATGAACTGCCGGGCCTTGAGCACCTCCGCGTGGACCACGGGGAAGGGCGGGATATTGGCGTCCCATTCCAGCAGGGTGGCGACGCCGCCGGTGAGTTGGTGGGCCAGGCGATAAAGCTCCCAGACGGGGTCAATCACCGGATGGTCGTGGGTGTCGATGATATGGGTGCCGAGATCCGTGTGACCGGCGACGTGGAATTGCACAATGCGCTCCACGGGCAATCCGCGGATGAAATCGACGGGATTGAATTCGTGGTTGGTGGCGGAGACATGGACATTGTTGACGTCCAAAAGCAGCCCGCAATCCGCATCGACGGCCATCCGCGAAATGAATTCCCCCTCGCTGAGCGTCGAACCGGTGAAGCCGACGTAGGTGCTCGGGTTCTCCAGGACCAGTCGTCGTTCCAGCACGTCCTGCACGGTGCGGATACGTTCCACGACATGGCGCAGGGTGGCTTCGGTCAGAGGCAGGGGCAGGAGGTCGTGGGTGTTTTGTCCGGCCACTCCCGTCCAGCAAACATGGTCTGAAATCCACGCAGGATGAATCTGCTGCGCCAGCGCCTTGAGTTTGCGCAGGTAATCCAGGTCCAGCGGATCAGTGCTGCCGATGGAGAGGGAAACACCGTGCATCACCACGGGATAGCGTTCGGCGATTCGTCCAAGCACCTCGCGGGGGCGGCCCTGGGAATCGATGTAATTTTCCGAAATGATTTCAAACCAATCCACGGCGGGCCATTCCTGCAGGATATGGGCATAGTGAACGGTGCGAAGTCCGACCCCCAGGCCCAGGTTGGGCAGGCCGAGACGGGCGGGAGCGGGAGGCATGGGGGGGTGGCGGCGGTGGAAGTGTCGGAGAGCAAAGGGAACGCCACCGCCGGGGAGCGGCGGTGGCGTGGGCCATCGGCAGTGGAAGCCGACGGATTACGCCTTCGCCTTGGGGGCGGCGCCGAACTTTTTCTCCTTCTTGGTCATGATCGCCTCGAAGGTCTTGCGGGCCTTCTTCCAGGTTTTGGCCTTGATCGGCACGCCGCATTCGCCCTGGCCCTTGCAGGC
>JAYTHD010000078.1:0-8696 GCA_043732975.1 Verrucomicrobiota bacterium | reverse complement strand
CCGAGGATCATGCCCAAACTTTGCTGCCGGAGTGCCGCGGCAAGCGCCTCGGCACCACCGCGGGTGTCATGATTCACCAGCACGATCACCGGCTTTTTCCAGGCGTTCGTTTTGGCGGAGGAACGGCCCGCCTGATCACCCCAGGTCAGCACAGGGATTTCGTCGCTGAGAAACAAATCAACGACCTGCATTGCGGCGCGATAGTCGGTCCCGACGGCAAACCGCAGATCGAGAATCAACCCGTGGGCCTTCCGAAAGGCCTCGTCCTGCAGCACCCCGGCAAGTTGGGGCGCCAGCGCCGGGGTCACCTGGCCCACGCGGACATAGGCACAGTCGTCATCGACGCGCTGCTGGACGATTTCCGGTGCGGTGGACGGGGGTTCGGCCGGTTCCCCTGCGGCCAGGATGCGCCCACGCACCCTGGCCAGCAGGGCGCTTGTGGCGGCGGCATCGAACTCTGAAATCGGCAGGTCCGGTATCTGGGTCCGAACCAATTCCAGCAGTTCCTGGTAGGGTGGCGACGGGGCGGCGGCGTGGAGGACGCCAAGGACTCCAGCCACTGCCAAGCACGCGCACCACTTCGGCCAGTCGCCTCTTGATCCGGAACTTCGAGTCATCCGCAGACTACTTCGCGCATGCCCCGACCCGGAGGCAATTCCAAAACGCGACCGAATCCGGCCGCCGCGTCCGAGTGGCCCGCCACCTATTGTTCGATGAATGCCTTGTGGAGGGCGCGCGTCGCCGCGTCGCCTTTGGCAAGTTCGATGACCACGCTGACCTTGATCTCGCTGGTGGAGATCATGTCGATGTTCACGCCTTCCTGCGCGAGGACATCAAACATCTTGGCCGCCACGCCGGCGTGACTGCGCATGCCCACACCCACGATGGACAGCTTGCCGATGTTCTCAGTCGCCACGGCCTCGCGGAAACCGACTTCCGTCTTCAGGCCGGCGATGATCTGATTGGCCTTGAGCAGGTCCGGTTTGTCCACCGTAAACGACAAATCCGTGGTGGGACTGCCCCCGGCCGGACTCGCATTCTGGACGATCATATCGACGTTGACGCTGGCGTCCGCGAGGGCGCGGAAGATGCGGGCCGCCCGGCCCGGCCGGTCGGGGACGCCAAAAAGGGTGATCTTTGCCTGATTTTTGTCGAGCGATACACCGCGCACGACGACGCTTTCCATGCTGGAGGACTCTTCTTTCACAATGGTACCTGGATTGTCGTTGAGGGAGCTGCGGACTTCGAAAACCACGTTGAATTTTTTGGCAAATTCGACCGACCGCAACTGCATGACCTTGGAACCTGCCCCGGCCATTTCGAGCATTTCATCGTACGAAATCTCGGCGATCTTGCGCGCCGCCGGGACGATCCGAGGATCGGCCGTATAGACGCCGTCGACGTCCGTATAAATCTGGCAGAGGTCCGCCTTCAGCGCTCCCGCCAGGGCGATGGCCGAGAGGTCCGAACCGCCGCGTCCCAGGGTGGTGATCTGACCGGCCGGGGTTTGTCCTTGAAAACCCGCCACGATCACGACGTTGCCGGCATCCAGGGCCTTGTGCACCTCCGCCGGGGTGATGGTCTGGATGCGGGCCTTGGTGTGGACCTGATCGGTCACGATGCCGGCCTGGGCACCCGTGAACGACATGGCCTTGAGACCCAGGGACTGGATGGCGATCGCCGTGAGGGCGATGGTCTGCTGTTCGCCGGTCGCCAGCAGCACATCGGTCTCGCGCTCACTGGGCAATGGCGTGATTTCCCGGGCCAGTTTCAACAGGCCGTCGGTGACGCCCGACATCGCCGAGACCACCACGACCACCTGATCGCCCAGTTCACGGGAACGGGCGACGCGGCGGGCGACGTTCTTGATCCGGTCGGTGTTGGCAACGGAGGTGCCGCCAAATTTCTGAACAATCAGAGCCATGATTTGCGCGAAAGTCTGCTTCTTTCGTGGAAAATATTCGTATCAGCAAAGAAAAGTGGTCCCCCATCCCGCCGGCTCAGGCGGGGTGTGAGACAAAAATCGTCCAGCCGCCGGATCGATCTCGCAGTCGAGCATGGCGAGATGCCGCCACTCGTCCGTCAGGAATCGCGGGCAGATTGGTGCTGCACGCTTGGCTCTCAGGTGAGGAAGCGGTCGCGCAGTTCCGGCGTGGGGATCCGACAGGCCGGGTTTTTCCCGAACCAGCGATAGCGATGCTTCGCCACGAGGTCATAGACCCAATCGCGCACCGGCCGGGGAACCCCCAGAAAAATCCGCAACCACCGCCACGGTCGGTCCAGGCGGGCGGCGATGCGCAGGGCCGCATCGCTTCGGGTATAGGCCACGCCGTCCACGAGCAGGACCACGCTGTCGAGCGGCGGCGGGATGACCCATTTTTCCAACAGTTGCAAACCCACCGCCGACTGCCGGGCAGCGAAGCGGAACCGCCGTTGCGAATCCCGCGCCAGCACAAACTGGACGGAACGATCACAAAGATTACAAACGCCATCGAAAACAATGATTGGGCCTTCAGGCATCATGGCGTCCTCAGCAGGCTCATCAACGCCAACCCCGGACTAGGGCCGGCGTCCGGTGGATTGCTGGACGCTGCCGTCCAAAAAGCACTCATGCCCGTGGATACGACACCGGAAGATCACCGTCCTGGGATCGCCGCCATCCGTCTTGCCTGCTCCCAGATACTCGTAACTGATCATCTCCGGGCGAATGGCTTCCCACTGCAGGTCGCGGAATTGGGCGCCTTTGGGATCCTCGGCGCAAAACAGCACGCGCGGGCTGCCTACCTCCTGTTTCAGACTGAGAACGTCCGGCGGCAATTTGTCCTCGTGATCCGTGGCGTAGATGCGCGCCCCCAGGCCGAGTTGCTTGAGATTGTTCACACACTGAATCGACTGCGCCTTCGACTTGGCCTGCGCGAGCGCGGGCAGGATCATGCCCGCAGCGATGGCCACGGGCGCCACCACGACCGGAAGCAGCAACGCCGTGCCGGGCTGTTGATATCCCTGGCTCACCGCGAGCCAACCCTGCGGTCCGACCGCTCCCACGGTCAACGAGCCGATTTCGCCGTCGGTGTTGAAATACTTTTCAATCATCGCCATCGGCGGTCCGCCACCCTGCTGCGCCGCCGCCTGGCTGAGTCCTTTCCGGATGGCTTTGGGCAGGGCCTGGAGACCTTGTCCCACGAACTGGAATTGATTGCCCTGCAGCGGCAGGTTGCGGGAGAGCTTGCGAAACTCATCGCTGGATTGCAGTCCGGGAAGCTTGCCCGCCTTCACCCGGGCCAGGTCCTGCATCAATTGATCGTGACTGGTGAACCACAGGTAATTCCCCGCCCGCGCCACCGTGGGTCGGAATTCGAACGGAACAGGAATCGGCTGCGGCAGCGTCCGCATCCGCAAGCCGAGCGCCGTATCGTCGGCGGTGATGATCTGCGAATTCCCTTCGAAGGCGCGCTTTGCCCAATCGAACCAGCGATCATCGCGCACCTTCAGGGCGATGGCGAGGCGCACATCCGGGACCTTCAGCGCCGGACCGGTCGGCAGCGGAATGATCACCTGCTTGTCCGGATTCAGCGTCAGCGCGATGCCGAACTGGCCGTCCGTGGAGGCCAGGAGATCGTCGAACTTCAGGCCGCTGGCGGTCTCGACCGTCATCACCCATTCGTTGAGACCCGTCTCCGCATCGGCGATTCCGGATTGCCGCACCTGTTCCCGGACGGCTTTCCAAACGCCCGGCAGATCGGTGTCGAAGCTCATGGCCCATACCGTATTCGTCGGCAGCCAGGCGGCGAAATCGAGCGCATGGGGCGCGGTTCCGAAATGGTTCCAGAGATAGCCGTCGCCCTTGCCGGGGAAGTGGTGGGTGACAAATTTGGACCGATAAAAACCGGGCTCCAGGGCGATCCCGCTGTAACCGACGCCGCTGATGGACTCCAGACCGCTTTGCTTCACCAGGGCCGTCAGCAAGTCCGCCGTCCGGCCGATCTGTTCGCGAGCGGTATCATCAATGCCGGGCAGGGAGAGCAGCAGCTCCCGTCCCTCGCTGACCTTTCCCGAAAGCCCTTCCAGCCAACGGGCGGTGGAAAGATACGCATAAATACTTCCGCCGGGATCCAATTGGGCGGTGACTTCCGCGAAGCTGGTCTTTTCCGCCGCCGCCGACACCGGGGTGGCCGCACCCGCGGCGGGCATCGCCTTGGGTGGCGGGGGCGGAGTTTCCTTGGAATTGCAGCCGGCTAGGAAGGCGCCGAGGGCCAGCGAAAGTACGGGGAAAAGACGGAATTTCATGGCGTGCATTTGGAGTGGGTGGGCCGAGCGACGTTTCGCGACATTTTGTTCCAGGAATATTAGAAAAAATAATTAGACGACTCGCCGCGGGCTGAAGATTCCTTGCGTTCTGCAGGCTGGCACTTTGACGAGGACGAGGCAAATTCGATCTGGCGGGCGAGGAAAACAGACCAACCGGCACCGTGATCGACGTCTGCTACACTGAGAAGCATGTCGAAGAAGTCGCCGAAGATTGCCACGTTGATTGCGCATCGCCAGGGGGGGCGCTGGCCGGCGCAATATCTGGGCTATTTTGACTGCTTTAACGACGGACTTTTTTACGAAGCCCACGATGTGCTGGAAGAACTCTGGCTGGCGGAGGGACGCACCGCCCCGGACTACCCCTTCCACAAAGGGTTGATCCAACTCGCGGGCGCCTTTGTACATCTGCAAAAGGATCGACTCCGGCCGGCGGTGGCCCTGTTCAATCTCGCCGAGACAAATCTTCGGCGCTATCCGAGTCCCCACCACGATAGCGATCTGGTCGCTCTCCTGGCGCTGCTCGGGGAGTGGCGCGCCGCCGTGGAAGCGGGCGATTTTCAGGTCAATCCGCTGGGGCTGCGGCCGCCTCCGCGGCTGCGATTACCGAGTGATGAGTGATGAGTGACTCCGGGGGCGTGACGGAGGGATTGTCGCGCCTCCGCGTGAGCCTTCCGGCCGGCAGAAGAATTTTGTCGCAGATCCCCCGCGTATTCGACCGGCCAGCCCACCGTTTACAGGGTCCATTTCCCGGCGAAGCTCCGCGGGTTCTCATGCCTCTTTCACGTCGCAACGTGCTCCTCTCTTCCACCATGTTGGGTTCCGTACTTCCTCTCGCTGCACAGATTAAAGGCCGGCATCGGGTCGCGCCCCGGCTTACCACGACGGCCGAGCTGGCGGGCTTTCTCAATCTCACCGATTTCGAGGAGGCCGCCCAACGTCATCTGGATCCCATGGCCTGGGCGTTGGTGGCCGGGGGTGCCGCCGATGAAATCACCGTGCGCTGGAACCGCGAAGCCTTCGACACGCTGCGCCTGCGCAATCGCGTGCTGATGGATGTCTCCCAGGTCGACACCCGGCTCACCCTGTTGGGCACCGAGTTGCCGCATCCCATCCTGCTCGCCCCGACGGCGTATCACCGGATGCTGCACCCGGACGGCGAAATCGAAACCGCCCGGGGCGCCGAGCAGGCCCGGGCGCTCTACGTGGTCAGCAGCGCCTCCACCACCCGCATCGAGCCCATCGCGGCCGCCACCCGCCAGCCCCTGTGGTTCCAGATGTACATCCAATCCGACCGCGGCTTTGTCCGGGAAGTGGTCGCCGCCGTCGAACACGCCGGCTGCCGCGCACTGGTGGTCACCGTTGACGCCCCCGTGGTGGGGCCGCGTTACCGGCAGATCCGGGCACAGTTCAAACTCACCCCCGGACTGGAGCTGCCGTACATGATGGATATCAATCGCGGCCACGATTCGGTGCTGCGGGGCGGCAACAAGCGGATTACCTGGGACGATCTGGATTGGCTGCGATCAATCACCCGTCTGCCGGTGCTGGTGAAGGGAATCCTGGATCCTGGAGATGCCGCCCGCGCGGTCGAGCGACAGGTGGCCGGCATCATCGTCTCCAACCATGGCGGCCGGATGCTGGACACGGCGCAGGCCAGTCTGGTGGCGCTGCGAGCGGTGGCGGGGCGGGTCGGCGGACGCGTCCCGGTGCTGATGGACGGCGGTGTCCGACGCGGCACGGATGTGCTCAAGGCCCTGGCGGGTGGTGCCACGGCGGTCCTCATCGGGCGTCCCTTCATGCACGGACTGGCGGTCGCCGGGGCGGCGGGCGTGGCGAAAGTGATCGCGCTACTCCACGATGAACTCGAGCAGGCCATGGCGTTGACCGGGCGCACGCGTTTGGCGGAACTCGACCCCTCCCTCTTCTGGGAATGAACGCCCGCGATCGAGCCGGCGCCGAACCGGATCCCGCCCCGGCGACGTCGGGCCCTGTCGGAGCTCACGTACAGAATTTCCCGACGGCCGAAAGGGGTGATTTTGAGACCAGCCTTCCGAGGAAGACTTACAAATTTTCTTTTGCGTCCGCGGACTCGCAAAACAGGCCCGCAAAACGGGGTTTTTCCTGCCTGTGAATAACCTGCGAACAACCTCGAAAAAGTTTCGCTCGGCGGAAGGCCATGACTCGGCTAGAAACGACGCCGCTTTCCTACGATTGGTATTTCTCCGGTGCGCTTCGAAGAAACTCGAGACGCCGGTCAATGTGAATTTAACGTATTGAACATTAGTAATTTAAGTCGAATTTGGATGAACTTTATGACGCCTGTTTTTGCGGATTTTATGGGCTTTTTGAGAGTTCACGAAGAGTGGGCCGCGACCACGAACCCCCCGGTTACGAAATGGTGTCCGGTGGAGGTGAATAAACCCTTGAGTTCTCTTTTCTCATGCCAACTTCTTTGACGTCAATGTCCTCCTTGAATGCCGATGCGATTTGGAGTGCCGCGCGCGAGACGCTGCGGGGCATGCTCAAGCCGGAGCTCTTTGCGCTTTGGTTTGCGCCGTTGCGGGCACGGGCAGCGGCTGATGACCGGCTGACGCTGGAGGTCGCCGATGAGTTTTGTGAAGTCTGGCTGCGCGACAATTATCTCGACGTGCTCCGCTCGGTGGTGAGCCGGGTGGCGGTCCGCCCGATGCAGATCGATTTCATCGTCAGCGAAGTGAGCACCGCACCGACCCTCTCCGCGCCGATCTCCGAGGAGAGTGCGGTGGAGAGCGCGGCCAACGAACGCGAGAAGGCGGAAAAGGAAAAGGACCGCGTCCGGGACGAGGCTCCGTTCAATCCGCAGAACACCTTTGCCACGTTCATCGTCGGCAATAACAACAATTTTGCCCACAGTGCCGCCCTCGCCGTGGCGCAGAACCCGGGCAAGGCGTTCAATCCCCTGTTCGTCTTCGGCGGCGTCGGCCTGGGCAAGACCCACCTGCTGCATGCGATCGGACATCATGTCCTCGCGGCGAAGAAAAATCCGAAGGTGGCTTATCTCAGTTGCGAACGTTTCACCAACGAGTTCATCGAGGGCCTGCAGAACAATTCGCTGCCGAAATTCCGGAAGAAGTATCGCCAGCTCGATTTGTTGCTGCTGGACGACATCCAGTTCCTTTCGGGCAAGGAACGGATCCAGGAGGAATTCTTCCATACCTTCAACGCCCTGCATGAGGCGCGGAAACAGATCGTCCTGTGCTGCGACCGTCCGGCCAGTGAAATCCAAGGCCTGGAACAGCGGCTGATTTCACGCTTCGAATGGGGCCAGACGGCGGACATCCAACCGCCCGATGTCGAGACCCGCATTGCGATCCTGCGCAAAAAGGAATCCGCCTTCGGTGTGAAGCTTCCCGATGAGATCGTCGGGTTCCTGGCCCAGCGCATCCGGACGAATATCCGCCGACTGGAAGGCGCCTACACCCGCGTGGCCGCCTTCGCCCAACTCACCGGCAAGCTCGTCACGCTGGAGATCGTCGAGCAACTGCTCCGCGAAATCCTGCAGGAGGAGGGCAAGCAGGTGGTGAGCATCGACTTCATCCAGAAGAAGGTGGCCGAGCATTACGACATCCGGATGCAGGACATGACCAGCAAGCGCCGTCCGGAGAACATCGCGTTTCCGCGGCAGGTGGCGATGTATCTTTCGCGGCAATTGACCGAATCGAGCCTGGCGGCGATTGGCGATGCCTTCGGCGGCCGGGATCACGGCACGGTGTTGCACGCCTGCCGGCAGGTGAAGGATCGCATGGAGGTCGACTCCAGCGTCCGTCAAACCGTGGGCTTTCTCGAAAAGCAATTGCAGCGCTGATCCGCTGGCGTGTCGCCTTGACTCCGTCCGCTCTTCCTCCGGCGCTGCTGGCCCTGGGGCGCTTCGTCCGGAGTCAGTCCGGTCTCGATTTCGCCCAGGTGCGGATCGACGCCACCGCCGCGGCAGGGACAACCGGAGAGTCAACGGCCGTGTCAGAGGTAGCGGCTGCCTTTGAACTGCGCCATCTTGCGGACGTCGCCCGGCCGGCGTCCGCGCTGCGGCCGGTGCTGGTCGGGGAATTACGCCCGCTGGCGCAGGCCACGGCGCCCGGGGAATTCCGGCCCATCAAGACCGCGCCCAACCTGCGTTCCGGCTGGATTTGCGCCGTTGCCGACGGCGCGCAACTGGGACTGGCATTGGAGGCTCTCTATCCCGGGGCCGTCACCGATTGGTGGGCGGCCACCACGCAGTCACCGCCGCCCATTCAGCACTATCGCGAATTCACGGGGCGTCAGTCCGGCATGTACCGCATCACCCAGCAATTGAACGATGCGGAAGTGGCGGCGGTGATCCAGGCGGGTTGCGCGGCCCAGTTCTGCCTGCG
>JAYTHD010000077.1:0-11247 GCA_043732975.1 Verrucomicrobiota bacterium | reverse complement strand
GCCAGCGCCCGGTTCATCACCACGAAGCTATGGATCTATTTTGCCGGAACGGAACCGGATCCCGGGTTGGTCAGCGCCCTTGCCGCCGAATTCGAGAGGCACGGACAGGAATTCAAACCGTTCCTGAACACCCTGTTCCGCAGTGCTGCGTTTTACGCCCCCGAAGTTCGGCGTCAGCAGATCAAATCTCCGGTGCAATTGCTCGTTGGCGCCTGCCGGCAACTTGAACGCGAATTGCCGCCGCCTCCGGTGGCACACAATTCCCTGCGCCAATTGGGACAGGAGCTGTTTAACCCACCGAACGTTAAAGGCTGGGACGGCGGCATCGCCTGGATCAACACCACCACGCTGCTGGCCCGTCATCAACTCGCCGCCCAGCTCACCCTTGGAGGAAATCCGCCGACTCCCCCCCGCCGAGCCGGTGCCCCCGCCCGCCCTCTGCGGGAGCGATTCCAGTCCCACCCTGCCGTCGGCGTTTCCGTCGAGAAACTGTTCATGGCGCAAGATCGGCAATCACCCGACGCACTGGTCCGCGCCGTGGAGCAGCGTCTTTTTCAGGCGCCCCTCCACGAGCCGGAGCGCGTCCGGTTGCTCGACTACGTGAGCTCACAGTCGATTCTGGATTCCCGCGCCTTGCAAGGGCTCCTCCACCTCGCCATGTGCACTCCGGACTATCAACTCACGTAGGAAACCCAACCCTCTTCCACAACTGTCCCCATGAAATCCAGCCGCCTCACCCGCCGTTCCTTCCTCCGCAGCGCCGCCCTCGCCAGTCCGGTGGCGGCGACAATCCCGGCCTTTCTCGCCAGTACCTGCGCGGCGTTGTGCACCGATAAACCGCACGCTGGCATCCAGGCCACTCAGGCCAGGGATGCCGAGATCCTCGTGCTCCTCCAACTGGCCGGTGGCAACGATGGCCTGAACACCATCATCCCGGTCGCCAACGACGACTATTTCCGGGCTCGTCCACAAATCGGAATCCCCGCGGCGCAGGCACTGAAACTCAGCGCCACTTTCGGACTGCATCCGGCACTGGCGGGACTTCAATCGCTTTATGATTCCGGCGCCCTTGGCATCGTTCAGGCGGTCGGTTACCCGAATCCCAATCGTTCCCATTTTCGTTCGACCGAAATCTGGGTGACCGCCAGCGACAGCCAAAAAGTGGAACGTCACGGCTGGATCGGCCGCTATTTTGATCAGGTCTGCGCCGGTGCGGATCCAACCGTCGGCGTGGCCATGGGACGCACCATGCCGCAGGCGTTCGCCGCCCGGCATCCCACCGGAATCAGCCTGGAAAATCCCAACGCCTTCCGATCCGTCGACGACGATGGACCGCCGATGGAAGCGTCGGCGGGGAACCGCGCGAGCCGCCGCGCGATGAACGCCGACGTTGGCGAATCCGGCGCCAGCATCCAAAGCGCCGGTTCCGGGCGGCTGACGGTCGACGATCCGCGTGCCTTTTTGGAACGTACCGCCATCGACGCCCGGAGCAGCCGTGACCTCATCCAGCGAGTCGCTGCGCGGGTCAAAAATCAGGCGGCCTATCCCGCCGGCGCCCTGGCGACCAATCTCAAACAGGTGGCCCAATTAATTGCCGGCGGCCTGCCCACGCGGGTCTTCTATGTCAGCCAGGGCGGCTACGATACCCATACGCATCAACTGGGTGCCCACGCCCGGTTGCTGGGGGATCTCGGGGCCGCCTTGCACGCTTTCATGGCCGATCTGAAAGCTTTGGGACAGTTGGATCGCGTGACGCTGCTGACGTTTTCCGAGTTCGGACGTCGGGTGGCGGAAAACCAGTCGGGCGGGACCGATCACGGTGCCGCAGCCCCCGTGCTGATCCTCGGGGGCCGGATAAAACCCGGATTCCACGGCGTCGCCCCCAGCCTGGCGCCCAGGGATTTGTCGAACGGCGACGTCCGCTTTCAAACGGACTTCCGCAACGTCTACGCCGGACTGCTGGAAGGCTGGCTCCACACTCCCAGCGCCCCCATCCTGGGCGGCACCTTTGCGCCCCTGAAGCTGGTGGCATGACGCCGCGCAGCGAGAGGATTCAACCTGAGAACCCGAGTTGAGGAACCGCAGATTCACGCAGATTCACACAGATAAACAATAGTTTCGGAACTTAAAGCGAACACTCCTGAGCCTTGGCCAGCGGGTGGGAGGCGCCAAGCGACAATTTCCCAAATAATCTGCAGAAATCTGTGGAAATCTGTGGATCTAACTTCGGCTTCCAGGCTTCACGGAACCACCCGGGCGGATGCCTCCGGGGACCAGCGGATCCGTCGATGCCCCTGCGGATCCAGTTGCAGCACATCCCAGCTCCGCGGCACGGTTCGCACCACGGCAAAATTCCGCTCGGCGTCAACGTCCGCCAAAGGTTCGGCCTCCTCCCAGTCGCTGCCGGGCCCGGTGCAGGCAGCGTACTCGCGCCGACCCTCCGGGGGAATGTCCGCCCAATCCTGGTGGGTGGTCGAGTCGTTCTGGGAAATTATCGCATCGGCCCGAACGCGAACCTGGAGCCGCATCCCCGGGTGATAGAAAACCCAGACGACGCTCCCGTCTTCCCGGATGGCTCGAATCTTGGGTGAACGGAGATCCGTATAAAACACCAAGCTCGGTGGCACCGGTGAAAACGCCCGCAACACGACCACCCGACCCTCCGCCCGCGGCCCTCCGGTGACCAGAATGGGAGTCCGCCACGGATGCCCGGGAGTCACCACTGCAGCCGTCAATTCCTGCCAGGCGAGGCGGATGAGGGCGTCGGGTTCAGCCACCGGAAATCCGGGTCGATCAGGCTTTTTCCTGAATCAATTCGCGTCGGGCACCCCCGAGCAATTGTTCGACAAAATTGGTCGTGTAATTGCCCCGCCGGAAATCCGGATCCTGCAGGATCGCCAGGGAAAATGGAATCGTCGTCTTCACCCCGGTGATGAGGTATTCGCTCAAGGCCCGGCTCATCCGATTCATCGCCTCGGTGCGATCCTTCCCGTAGGTGATCAGCTTGCCGATCATCGAGTCGTAATACGGGGGAATCGTGTACCCCGCATAGGCATGGCTATCGAGCCGCACGCCACGGCCGCCGGGCGGATAATACATCTCGATGCGCCCGGGCGACGGACGGAAGTCATTGAACGGATCCTCGGCGTTGATCCGGCACTCGATGGAATGCCCCTTCAACACCACATCGCCCTGCGAAAAGCTCAGCTTCTCGCCCGCGGCGATCAGGATTTGTTGGCGGACCAGATCAATGTCGGTCACTTCCTCGGTGATTGGATGCTCCACCTGGATCCGCTTGTTGACCTCCAGGAAATAGTAATTCCCCGAATCATCACAGATGAACTCGACCGTTCCCGCATTGGTGTAACCGGCGGCCCGGGCGATCAGCAGGGCGGCCTTCCCCATCTTCTGGCGGAGGCCTTTCAAATCCTTTCGATCCAACAGGGGCGAGGGCGTCTCCTCGATCAGCTTCTGATGGCGACGCTGCACGGAGCAGTCCCGTTCGCCGAGATGAACGATGTTGCCGAAGTTGTCGCCCAGAATCTGGAATTCGATGTGATGCGGATTCTCGATGAATTTCTCGATGTAAACGCCTGAATTTCCAAAAGCCTTTTCGGCTTCACTGCGCGCGGTGTGATAGCCCTTGATGAGCGACACATCATTATGGGCCGGGCGCATCCCCCGCCCCCCGCCCCCGGCGACGGCCTTGATCATGATCGGGTAGCCAATCTTCTTGGCCACCGCCAGCGCCTCCGCCTCCGTTTGCACGATCCCTTCCGATCCCGGCGGCACGGCCACCCCGGCCTTTTTGGCCAGGTTCCGGCTCGCCGCCTTGTCATGCAGCGCATTCATCGCGGCCGAACGCGGCCCGATGAAGCGGATGTTGCAGCTCTCGCAGACGTCGGCGAAATGGGCGTTCTCGCTCAGGAAGCCGTATCCCGGATGGATCGCGTCCACGTCGGCAATCTCCGCCGCTGAGATCAAACGGTCGATCCGCAGATAGCTGTCCGCCGCGGGGCCCTCGCCGATGCAGATGGCCTCGTCGGCAATCTGGACGTGCATGGAGTTCGCGTCGGGCTTGGAGTAGACGGCGACGGTCTTGATGTTCAACTCTCGACACGCACGAATGATCCGCATGGCGATCTCCCCGCGATTGGCGACCAGTATCTTTTCGAACATGACGGGAGCCCGGGACGAGCGATTGCGAGCAAACAAGGGGGCGGGAGTTTCGGGATGAATTACAAGGGGCGGATACGAAACAAGGGCTGGCCAAATTCGACCGGTTTGGCGTTCTCCGCCACCGATGCGGTAATGATGCCACGCTGCTCCGCCTTGATTTCATTCATGACTTTCATCGCTTCGATGATGCAGACCACGGTCTCCGGTCCCACCTCCGACCCAACGTCCGCATAGGGGGCCGCGTCCGGCGAAGGCGCACGATAGAATGTACCAATCATCGGGCTCTTGATCTCGACCTCCGTACTGGTCGCCGCCGAGTTCTGCGAGGCCGTATTCTGACCCGACCCGCCCTGCCGGCCAAGCGGCGCGAAGGCGGTCAAATCCGGATCATCCACCATCACACCCACGGGAGCCGAGGCCACCCCGATGGGCCGTTTGAGCTTGATCTTGAAGTCTTTCTCTTCCAGCTCGAATTCCGCAAGGGAATTCTTTTTCATCAAGTCAATGATGGCCTTGATCTCTTTAAGGTCCACAGCACTATTCTTTGTGTTCAACCGGTCACTCTTTCCCACCGGTTGTGGTTTTATCTCGCAAACATCCACCGAGGTCTTGGGCTCGACGAACCCCAGACCCGGTTCCAACGCTCAGGGGCCTAAAGGTGTCGAAATGGTTACGCCAAAGTCAAGAAAACCCGCGGGTAACACCAATTATCTTTTTCGAAAACACCGTCAACTGCGGGTCTTTTTTTGCTTTACACCGAACCGCAAACGTTAACGGCAGCAAAAAGCCCCAAAACATAGGATTCGGCTCCGAATCCCGTGATCTGCCCCCGACAAACCGGGGCGATCATCGATTGATGCCGGAAAGTTTCCCGGGCGTGAAGGTTCGAGAGGTGGATTTCAACGACCGGCACACCCACCGCGGCGATCGCATCGCGGATCGCGATTGAAGTGTGGGTGTACGCCGCCGCATTCAACACGATCACCTGAAAGGCGCCGGGAGCCTGTTGGATCCAGGTGACCAATTCGCCTTCCAGATTGGACTGCCGGAACTCGATGCCCACCCGCAGTTCGGTCGCCTTGTTCCGCACCCTGGCCTCGATGTCCGCGAGGGTCGTCCGGCCATAAACCTCAGGCTGCCGGGTGCCCAGCAGATTGAGGTTCGGCCCATTCAAAAAGAGCACGTTCATGTGTGCCGAAGATAGAAGTTCCCAACGGGATGTCAGGCCCGAGTTCGGCCCTCCGGTTTCGCAGGTCCTCAGCCCGCCAATTTCACGACCAATTTTCGCGAACAGCTCGGACATGGTTTTCACTGCTCCATCCGTGTCAGCCGCACCATCCGCGGTTCATTTTTTGCAAATTTGCCCGCAGGTTCCTTTGTGAATTCCGCCGTCACCTGCTCAGATTCCAGCCACATCAAAAGTCCCGCCGCTCAAAGAATCCATTTCGGCCCCATGAAACCCGCCCCCACTTTCCCGAAAACCGCATTCACCGCGGCCCTGACCCTTGTCTCCACATGGCTCATCACCGGCTGTCAGACCGAATCGACGCCCTCGGCTCGCGCCGGTCTGGCCGAATCCCTGACCTTCCACGCCAGTTTCGATTCCCGGGTGGATGCCGATTTTGCCCGGGGTGATCGCCGCGTACACATGGCGCCCAAGTGGGACAAACCGCGCGTGCTCCATCCCGGTCTCCCCGCCCACCAGGCGATTCATCTAGCCCCCGGTCAGGGTCGGTACGGAGGCGCTCTCCGGTTTGAGCGGAAGATGGAGGAACTCGTCGCCTTCCCTGGCAACGGCAACGTCGCCTATGCCTCCGCCAATTGGAACGGAACGGTCTCCTACTGGATTCGCGTCAGTCCCGACACGGACCTGGCCCCCGACTATTGCGACACCGTTCAAATCACCAGCAAGGATTGGAACGACGCGGCCTTCTTTACGGACTTCACCAAGGACGATCGTCCCCGCCACTTCCGCCTGGGCGCAATGAGCGACCTGAAGGTTTGGAATCCGGACAATCGCGATTGGGACAAAATGCCCCTCGCCGAAAAGCCCTTGGTGACGCTCACTCAACCGCCCTTTTCCCGTGATCATTGGACCCACGTGCTCTTCACCTGGGAAAACTTCAACACCGGTCAACCGAATGGTCGCGCCCGGCTTTACCTCGATGGCGTCCTGAGTGGTGAAATCAGCCCCCGGGTCCAGACCTTCACCTGGGATCCGCAGAAATGTCTGATCATGATCGGCCTCGGCTACACCGGCTGGATGGACGACCTGGCCATCTTCAATCGCTGCCTCTCCGCACCCGAAATTGAAGCGCTGCGCCAACTTCCCCTCGGCGTTGCCTCGTTGAAACGACGAAACTGATCGCCACTCAGGAGAGTTGCAATCCGACCAGATGGGCGTGTCCCGCGAGGAATTCCCCCGCCGACATGCTCCGGCCCCCTTCCGGCTGCAGTTGAGTCACGCACAAAGCCCCGCTCCCGCACGCCACCACGATTCCGGCGGGATCGGCCGCGATGACCTGGCCGGGACGCCCCTGTTTTTCCACCGGAAATCCAGCGTGCAGTTTGATCCGCTTGGCTTTGGGTGTAAGTGGCCAATGGGATGTCGTCCCCGGCCACGGCGTAAATGCCCGCATCCGCCGCCAGATCACCGGCGCCGCCAGGGTCCAATCCACCCAGCCATCCTCCTTGGTGATTTTTCGCGCGTAGGTCACGCCTTCGCTGGGTTGCGAAACCGGCAACAGCGTTCCCGCCAGGATGGGTTCCCACGATTCCACCAGCAAATCGGCGCCGAGTGTCCCCAGTCGATCATGCAGCGTCTGCCCGGTGTCGTCATCGCGAATCTCCGTCGTCCGCGTCGCCAAAATCGGTCCCGTATCCAGTCCCGCATCCATGCGCATCAGGGTCACACCCGTCTGCGCATCCCCGGTGGCCATCGCCCACTGGATCGGAGCCGCTCCACGCCAGCGCGGCAGGAGCGAGGTATGGATGTTCAAGCAGCCCCGGCGCGGAATCTCCAACAGGGCTTGAGGCAGCAATTGCCCATAGGCGACGACCACGATCAGGTCCGGCGCCAGCTCCCGGAGCCGCTCCAGCGTCTCCGGCGACCGCGCCTTTTCCGGCTGCCACACCGGCAACTCGTGGGCCATCGCCGTCACTTTCACCGGCGTCGGCTGCATTTGGAGATCCCGGCCCTTGGGGCGATCCGGCTGACTCAACACACCCACCACCGCACCCGGAAAAGCCCTCACCAACCGTTCCAGTACGGTGGCGGCGATATCCGGTGTGCCCATAAAAACCAAACGAGGATGCGTCATCGGAAATGGATCTCCTTTAATCGGCGGACGTTCCCCGGCGGGACTTCTCTGCGGGAAGCATTCATCGGCGGTTCATCCCTTCAAGCCGACGCCCGACCTAACCGATCGGCCACCGCCGCCCAAGCCGGACCTTCGGGTGGCCTTTCCACGGCGATCAGTTCAGCGCCCGCTTCGTCACAGCGATGCAGCTCCCCGTAGAGCGCCCGGGCATAGGCTTCCGGGTCGTCCGGAATGACGCAGACATGAAGATAATTGCCCGACAAGGGCACGCACGAGTGGGCGAGAATCCAGAGTTTGTCGGGATTCACCGCGAAGGTCGCCAATTGCCGCTGCAGGTCCGACTCGTCCGACCAGTCCAACACAACGAGCCGGGCCCGCGGTGCATAATGCTTCGGCAGCAACCCCGGGCTGCGTAGCGCCCCACCTCCCCCACCCGGCCTGGGCGCCGACTCGAACTTCACTCCCGCCGCCCGTTCCAAGTCGGGCAACGCAATCATCCCCGGCCGCAGCACCCGCGGCACCGGGCTCGTCAGATCCACCACGGTGCTTTCCAGACCGACATTGGCATCGCCACCGTCCACAATCAGCCGGAGACGGTCTCCCAGACTGCGCGCCACATGGTCCGCAGAGGTGGGTGAAATCTGGTTCGACAAATTGGCGCTCGGAGCCGCAATCGGAAAGTCCGCCTCCCGGATGACCGCCTGCATGAACGGATGTTGCGGCCAGCGAATCCCCACCGTCTCCCCACCGGCCGTCACCACGTCCGGAATGAGGTCGGAGCGCGGCACCACCAGCGTCAAAGGTCCCGGCCAAAAGGCCGCCGCCAGGCGATCCGCCAGCGCCGGCCACTCCCGGGCGCAGCGCAGCGCCAGGGCGCGCGAGGCGACATGGACAATGATCGGATTGCTTCCCGGGCGGCCCTTGATCCGAAAAATCCGCGCCACGGCTTCCGAATTCAGGGCATTGGCCGCCAGCCCGTACACGGTCTCGGTCGGCAGCGCCACGACCTCTCCCTGGCCCAGGGCGGCGACCGCCCTTTCCACCGCTGCGGCGAACAGCGATGGCGTATGCGTCGACAAAACCTCGGCCCGACCCGATAACATGAGCCCGGACAGGTAACCAGCATTGGCAACGATGCAATTCGGTATCTGTTCGATTGCATTTTTTCCTTCACGGTGAACAACTCCCCCTCGCCATTCTCCAAAGAGATCACTAGCGTGCCCGGCGACAAGTGTATGGCCTACCAGCACGACACCGAGTTTCATGACGAAGATCTTCCGAAGCCGTCACCTTTTCCCGGTGGCGTTTCGGTCGTGTCCTTGGGCGGCAAGAGTCCCGTCGTCGACCCCGCACCCAGCACGGAGGAATTGACCGCCGAAGTCACCGACAAGGCGCAGCAATTGGTCGCCCTGCGCGAACGCCAGTCGCAGATCGAACGGGCCAAGGCGGAACTCGAGGAACTGCGCCGGCGGCGGTCTGAATTCGATTCCGGCCGCAACGAAATGCGCGACCGCCTGATCCGTTCCATCGCGCTGCTGGAACAATCCGAGCTCGCGGCCCGGCGCGACGCGGAACAGTTGAAAAAATCCCTCACCGGCCTGCGCGCGGTGAACGCCTCCGTCCAGGACTTGAATGAAAAGGCCTGGAACGCCGAGACCTGGCATCGCGACCTGAGCCGCGATCTGGCGATTTTGGAAAACGCCCGGAACGAATTGAATTCCGCAACGCTGACCTGGCCCGTGCTCGCCGGCTCCGAAGCCGGCGACCCGGCCAAAAGATCCTCCCACCGGACCAGCTTGGAAAACCTGTCCTTCCTCCAATTGGCCCGCCTCGGACTCGCGCTGTTGTGGCCGCTCCTGCTCCTCGCGTTCCTCGGCTTCGGCTTTCTGACTTTCCTGGTCCTGCGCAAATAACTCCCACCGACCATGCCCATTTTTTCAACCCGACCGGCCACCGCGATCGATGAACGCGAGGAAGCGTTGAACGATGAGATCGCCCGATTGGAAAAAGAAATTGCCGCCCTGAAGCGCAAGCCCGCCCGGTCCGCCAACTCACGCCCGGTGGCTTCGGTGCAGACCGCGCAGATCAGCGGCACTTCGATGCCCGGGAACAGCGGCACCTCCACCGTGGTCACGACGGTGGTCACCGGTCCGCCGGTGGAAGTCGTCGAACCTCCGCTGCCGCTGCCGCCGACGTCCAATTTACCCGCCAATCCCCTCCCCTTCCTCAAGGCCACCGCTGCGGCACTGCCCGTCGCCCGCCGTGGCATCAACGATCCGCGCTTCAATGAACTCGGTGAACGCAAATTTGACCTGGGCCAATGGTGGGCCGGAATGAAGACCCATTTCCATCGCGAAACTGTCGGGCCCGCCAATCCGGAAATGGTGAAATACCTCGCCACCGGCAGCGTCCACGGTCTCCGCCCGCTGCGCTTCGAACGCCGGATCGCCCGGAACCGCACCGTGGGACTCGTCGCCGTCCTCGTGGTCGTCCTCTACGGGTTGGCCTGGGTCTTCTTCCGTCGCTAGACCGAAAAAGGTCAGGGCCGGCGCCGGCCCATCAATTCCAGGATCGCCGCCGACAGCGACGCCACACAGGCCTTCAGGGTCGGCTCCGGGACCGGTGCAAACGTGGCCGAATGATTCGACGGCACCGGAATCCCCGTCCGCTCGCTTTCGGTGATCCGTGACGGATCCGTGGCCCCAATCCACCACAGGCAGATCGGCACCCGCTGGCTCGTCCGGCCAAATTCGGAGAAATCCTCGCCCCCCGTGATCGGCGGATATTCCCGGACGCGCTCCGGTCCAAACCATTCCGTGAACGCCCCGGAAAGCCGGCGTGTCAGCGCGGAATCATTGCGGGTGACCGGAACCGATTCCGGCGTGAGCGTGATTACCGGCAGGCGGTCGTCCGGGACACCCGCCGCCTGCGCGATGCCGGCACAGATGCGCCGGATGGAGGTCACCAACTGCGCCATTACCCGGTCGTCAAAGCTCCGCAAGGTGAGTTCCAGTTTCACTTCGTCCGAAATGATGTTGCGCTTCAGGCCGCCATGAATGGTCCCCACCGTGACCACCGCCGTGGTGCCGGGCTTGAGTTCACGGCTGACGATGGTCTGCAGGGCCACGACGATTTGCGACGCAATCACGATTGGATCCTTCGTCGTCTGCGGAGCGGATCCGTGGCCGCCGACCCCACGCACCTGGATATCCATGGAGTTCACACTCGCCAGAAACGGACCTTCGCCATAACCGATGACGCCGGCCGGGAGCGTGGAGGTGACGTGCAGCGCAATCGCCTGATCCGGCTGGGGGAAGCGCTTGTAGAGTCCGTCCGCCAACATCGCCCGCGCCCCCGCCACGATCTCCTCGGCCGGCTGGGCGACGAAAACGAGCGTTCCCGTCCACTGATCCCGCAGCGAAACCAGAATCCGTGCCGTGCCGATAAGGCTCGTAACATGGGCATCGTGCCCGCAGGCGTGCATGGCCGGCTGCGACTTGCCGGAAAGGTCGTTCACCACATCCGTGCTGGCATACGCGACTCCCGAAGTTTCCTTCACCGGCAAACCATCCATGTCCGCGCGGACCAGCACCGTGGGTCCGGCCCCATTCTTCAAAACCCCGACGACGCCCGTGTTGCCTACTTTTTCCGTCACCTCAAAACCCAGGCGACGCAACTCGCCCGCGACCAGCGCCGCAGTTTTCTCTTCCATGAACGACAACTCCGGATGCGCATGCAGCTCCCGGTA
>JAYTHD010000076.1:0-4662 GCA_043732975.1 Verrucomicrobiota bacterium | reverse complement strand
TCCACCAAACTTTCTGTGCGTCCCAGCAATGATCCTGTGAATCATCCGCTGGGCACCACAGTAACGATTTTGGATCCGATGGGCATGACTCAAACGCTTCCCCGCACGCCCGTGACCAACCAGTTGGTGAGCTATCAGCTTGGGCGTGCCGCCGCCTATGTTTACGAACTCTGGCGGCCCGTTGAATCCGTCGAACTGACGGGCGGGGTGAGCTATGACTGGCTGGATTATCCCATCAATGCCACCGCGCCGCCCTTCGCCACGGGACAGCGGGAACGGGAGCGGTTTTCGCCCAAGGTGGGCTTTCGTTGGAATCCCGGAAGTCGCACCCAGTTTCGCGCCGCCTGGACCCGCTCGCTCGGCGGTGTTTTTTATGACAACTCCGTGCGGTTGGAGCCGGTGCAGGTGGCTGGATTCACCCAGGCCTATCGGGGGCTCGCGCCGGAAACCTTCGTCGGCAATGTCCCGGGAACCACCTTTCAAACGGTCAGCGGTGGGGTCGACCACCAGTTCCCCACCCGGACCTATGTCGGCGCCACTGGGGAATGGCTGACCAGCGAAGCTGACCAATGGATTGGGGCCTACCGTTACAATGTCAATGGCAGCCGGTTCACCGTGCCGGTGTCGGTGGGGCGGTCACTCCCGTACGACGAGACGAGCGCGACGGTCTACGTGCATCAATTGCTGGGGGAGGATTGGTCCCTGGGTGCGAGTTACCGGGTGAGCGAGGCCAACCAGCAGATTCTCTACGAGGCACCCTACGGGAACACCGTGGATCGCAGCGGCCGCTCCTCGCCGAATCTGGACCTCACCTCCACGCTGCATCAGGCGTCCGGATTTCTCCAGTACACCCATGCCTGCGGAGCCTTTGTGCGGTGGAACAGCCGTTGGGTTCAACAGTCGAATCGGGGCTACGCCGTCGATCTGCCAGGCGACGATTTCTGGCAGCACGATTTTTTGGTGGGCTACCGTTTTTGGCAGCGACGCGGTGAAGTGCGGATCGGCATCCTCAATCTCACCGGTACCGATTATCAATTGTCGCCGCTCAACCTGCGGGACCAATTCCCGCGCGAGCGGACCTATTACGCCAGTCTGCGTCTCCAATTTTGAGCATGACGCTCGTGTCCACTAAAGCGGGGGCTGTCCGGTGAAATTCCTCCGGCGCCTCTTTGATCGGAACACCCTGTTCGCGTGGTTGCTGGCCACCGGAATCGGCGTGATGCTCTGGCAGACTGAACTGCCGGACCGGCGCTCCGACGAGGACCTGAAGGCGGATACCGGTTGGGCGAAGTGGGCGCGAATTTTCTGGCCGCCCGATGGTCAGGCAGGGTGGGCGGCACCGATTCCCGGGAGCCTGGGTGGCGCCTGGAGATTCAAGAGTTACGACTGGCTGTTTCTTCTCCGCCACACGCTCTCCCGCCCCAAGGTGCCGCCTGAGGTGTTGATCCTCACCATGGATGAAAAATCCCACCATGTACTCGACCAACCGTTGGCGGCCCCTTGGGATCGCACCGTTCACGCTCGGACTTTGGATCGCCTGCTGACCAACGGAGCCCGCGCCGTGGTGTTCGATATTGTCTTCAGTGATCTGAAGAGGTTTGCCGATCCGGTGGCGGACCAGGCGCTCGCCCAGGCGGTGGCGTCCGGATCCAACCGGGTGGTGGTCGCCTATTCCATGCGGCGGGGGTCGCATCCGTGGATTCCCGAAGTCTATCCGCCGTATACCGAGCTGCGTTCTGCATTGGTTATTCCGGCGCGCGGGGATGTGCGGGAAAACCGTTACTATGCCGGCCTGCCGGAAATGGATCCGGACTATGACGAACGGGTCCGGCGTCATCCGCTGTCGTATGCGCCGAACAAAAACTCCCTTTCCTGGTCGGTGGCGGGCCTGTTGCAGCTCCCCTGCATCTCGCAAACCAATGCGGTAAACCGCCCGCCTGCGGAGGCTGAACGCTGGCTCAACTACTATGGTCCGGCGGGCTTTCTCGACTCGCTTCCCTACTATCGGGTCATCACCAATGCCGACGACGTTCCGCCGGTGTCCGGTTTGATTTTCAGCAACCGGGTGATCTTGATTGGTTCCAGCACGCTGACGAAATTCAGCGACGAACGGAAGGACGCCTACATCAGTCCGTTTGCCGCGCACGTCCATGGCGATGACCGGTTCATGGCGGGAGTGGAGATCCATGCGACTGCGGCCTTGAATCTCATCCGGGGCGATTCGCTGACCCGCTGGAACCTCCGGCCCGAATTGCTGCTGATCCTCGCGACGGCGCTGTTGACCAGCATTCTGTTCACCCGCCTGGGTGCCTGGGCGGTGACCCTGGCCGCGTTGGTCGCGGTCCTGGGTCTTGCCGGTACCGCCTACGGCTTGTTCCTGCGGCAGCACGTGTGGTTTGGCTGGTTGATTCCGGTCACCCAAATCCTGGTGGTTTGGTTCTTCGCCGTGATTGCGAACTCCGCCCGCCTGTACGTACAAAACAAGCTCTATCAACAGCAACTGGGCCTGTATCTGTCGCCCAAGTTGGTGAAGAAATTTTCGCAGGACGCCGATCAATCCTTTACCCGGCCCGGGGCCATCAAACACGACCTGACCATTTTCTTCAGTGATATCGCCGGATTCACCTCCCTCAGCGAAGGTCTCGATTCGGACGAACTGGCGCGGTTGATGAACCAGTATTTCCAGAGTTCCGTCGGGAATTGCATTTTCCCCGAGGACGGCACCGTGGTGAAGTACATCGGGGACGCCATTTTTGCTTTTTGGAACGCTCCCGATCCGCAGGGCGATCATGCGGCCCGGGCCTGCCAAGCGGCCCTGCGATTTCGTCGGCAACAAATACTTTCCGTCAACGGCAAGCCGTTGGTCACCCGAATCGGTCTGCACAGCGGCCCGGCCAATGTCGGTAACTTCGGGTCCACGCAGCGGATCGACTACACGGCGATCGGGGAGAACATCAATCTGGCGTCACGCATGGAAGGATTGAACAAGTATCTGGGAACCGAAACCCTGGTGACCGAAGCGACGTATTCGCAGGTGGCCGACGCGTTCACCTTCCGTCCTCTGGGCCGATTTGTCCTGAAGGGCTTTGAACGGGCGTTTGGAGTTTTTGAACTGTGTGGTCCCCCGGAGCGCGCGGCGGAGTTGGCGGAACTTCACGCGAGTTTTGCCGAGGGTGTGAAGGCGTTTCAGGACGGCGATCTGAAGCGTGCGCGGGAGGCCTTCCTCGCGTTGGTCGCCCGGTGGCCGAAGGACGGACCCACCCATTTCTACCTGCACACCCTCGACGAACTCGAACTCCATCCGCGCGCGGGCGCGTGGAATGGAGTGGTGGAGCTGAAGGAAAAGTAACCTACCGAAGTCAATCGACGTCCACCAGTTCCGCCGACTTGTCGTAGGTCCAGGTCCCGTCACCTTTGCCCGTGTTGCACCAGCGATCATACCAACTGGTCTTAGGATTCACCACTTCCTTCCGCAGCGGGCTCTCGGCGTGGCCGTCGGTAAACATCAAAACCGTCCGCCCGCCATGCCGGCTGGCCGGCCATTCGGTCGCCGTGGTCGGATCGATATTGGCGTCGTAGCTCTTGTCCGATTTGGTGTCGCCCACTTCGATCATCTGGGAAGGACTGACGACGGCCGATTCGGAAATCTCCGGCCAGGCGGCCTGATCGATATCTCCGCCCAACCCGTGCGTGGAGAAGAAGCCGTGGCCACCCCAGTCGTTGTAACCCAGGGAAAAATAGCTATCGAAGCGCACGGCGAAGGGATCTCCGGGGATGCCCAGGGTTTTGTTCGAGTTGGTGCTCCAGTACGAGCGGGGCTTGGCGGCCGCACAGGAGAAGACGGCCCGGTTGGTTCCCATCTGGGAAAAAAGACGCGTCATCCAGACGTAGCGTCCCGGGGCGTTAGCGAACAGGCACCCGGGAAATTTTCGGAATTCCTGGGTATACATCACCGTGGCCAGTCCGATTTGCTTGTTGTTGCTCAAGCACGAGGTCTGCTTGGCCTTGCCTTTCGCCCGGCTGAGGGCGGGCAACAACATGCCGGCGAGAATGGCGATGATGGCAATGACCACGAGCAGTTCGATCAGCGTGAAGCCGAAGCGAAGGCCGGGAAGTCCTGAGCGGCGGGACGTCTTCATAAGGTTTCCAAAAGGGGTCGAGATGAAGAGGCACGTTATTTCCAACCGGTTCGCACGTCAACTGGTCACTCAACGGGGTAAAATCGTCCGGTAAAAGAAATTCTCCCAGCTGACCCCGGACAATTTCCAAGTACAGTTGCCGCATGGCCCTGCCACGTCGTCGTCAGTTCCGCTTCCGTCAGGGCGGTGATGGATGGCGTGTGGTGAGGCGAATCCTTTGGGCGCTCGTTCTTGCCGGGATGATCGGCGGAGGGTTCTGGTGGTGGTCGAAGGGAAGAATGGGATCGTACCCGGTGGCACTGACACCTTCGGTGGCCACTTCGTCCGTCGACGCCACGACGTCCAGCGCGCCGGTTTCGCCACCTCCCTTGCCGCCGGTCGGGGCGACCCTTTTGAGCAACGTGATTCGCAATGAGGGGATCCATCCGGCCATCATCGCGACGAATCCGCCGGCGCGTCCGGGCATTTTGGTCTCAACCAATATTGTTCGGCAGACACCGCCCAGCGCGGCCGCACTGATCGG
>JAYTHD010000075.1:0-5805 GCA_043732975.1 Verrucomicrobiota bacterium | reverse complement strand
CCGGCGGTGAGGATGAATTCCAGTACCAAGGATTGGAGGACAGGCCCCTGGGGCTGGGTGCCGCCGAGGAATTGGTTCTCCGGGAACAGCAATCGGAGCGTCACGCTGGCGAGCAGTGCGCCCGTCAGTTGGCTCGCGATGTAGCCAGGAACCGGCCCGCCCGGCATTCGTCGGGCCGCCCAAAATCCGAGCGTCACCGCGGGGTTGAGGTGGGCTCCGGAAATATCGCCCAATGTGTAAATCATCGCGAGCACGATCAGGCCGAAGGTGAGGGCCACGCCGAGGTGGGTGATCGCTCCGCGGCTGACTTGGTCGATGACGATGGCTCCCGTGCCCGCAAAGACGAGTGCGAAGGTGCCGAGGACTTCGGCCAGGTATTTCTTCATCATCCGAACACATACCTCTATCAACGGCATGCGTCACGGAGTATATGTCTGCATCCGTATGTAAGGCAAAAGTCAAAGCCGGAACCACGGACTTTGGAGCGCCTCGCCTCCGTCCCTCGTTGCGTTCTTGGCGGCGTTGCGTGAGACCTGTCTTCGTGTCCTGGGATTTCAAACGGGATTCACGCGAAGCCGCCAAGAACGCAAAGGAAGAGCAAAGGCCGAACCCCTCAGCACGATTCGTGAGCCATTGATTCGGCCCGCCCCGCCAATGCCATTGGCAATTCGGCAGATGATCGGCTATGGATGGCGAAATCAGAGCGGGATGACCTCCCGCCATTATTTTCATGACACCCCGCATTCTCGCTGTCGCCCTCGGACTCATTTTCCTGGGCTTCGCCACCATCCTCCACGCCGCGGAGGAACTGCTGGTCGCCGACTTTGAAGGCGATACCTACGGGGCCTGGCAGGTCACCGGCGAGGCTTTTGGTCCCGGTCCCGCGCACGGGACCCTGCCGAACCAGATGGCCGTCAGCGGATTCAAAGGACGCGGTTTGGTGAACTCGTTCTTCAAGGGGGATGACTCCACCGGCACGCTGACGTCCCCGGAGTTCCGAATCGAACGCCGCCACCTCACCTTTCTCATCGGTGGCGGCCAGAATGAGGCGAAACTGGCGCTTCAGCTTTTGGTGGACGGCAAGGTGGTGCGCACCGCGACGGGATCCAACGACCGTTCCGGCGGTAGCGAAGTCCTGGAGCCAGGTTCCTGGGAGGTTGCGGAATTCTCCGGAAAGACCGCCGTTCTGCGGATCATCGATCAGGCCACCGGTGGCTGGGGACACCTACTGGTCGATCACATTGTCCAGTCGGATCAAAAACCGGCGGGAATCCGACGGGACGTGTCCCGCACGTTCGAGTCCAACCGGCGGTACCTCCACATTCCGATTCGGAACGGAGCCCCCAAACGGGTGCTGACGCTCCTCGTGGATGGCCAGTCGGCGGTCCGCAATGACGTCGAACTCGCGCCCGCCGAGCCCGATTGGTGGGCGGTCATGGATATCGGTGCCTGGAAGGGCCGGAAGGTGTCGCTGCAGGTTGACAAGGTTCCGGAGGGATTCCGCGGATTGGACTCCGTGGTCCCATCGAATTCCCTGCCGGAACAGGGTGCCCGGTATCAGGAGCCGTTGCGCGGGCAGCTTCATTTTTCACCACAACGTGGCTGGAACAACGATCCAAACGGCATGGTGTATTACAACGGCGAGTACCATCTGTTCTTCCAGCACAACCCGTACGGCTGGGGTTGGGGTAATATGCATTGGGGCCACGCGGTCAGTCGGGATCTGGTGCATTGGTCGGAGTTGGGGGATGTCCTGTTGCCGGACGCCTTCGGGCCCATGTTTAGCGGCAGCGCCGTGGTGGATTGGAAGAATACCAGCGGCCTCGGTCGCGACGGGAAGCCTCCGTTGGTCCTGATCTATACCGCCGCGGGGAACCCGACGGTCCAATGTATCGCGTCGAGCACGGATGGCCGGACCTTTACCAAATATGCGGGCAACCCGGTGCTGCCCCAGATCACTGGCGGCAACCGGGATCCAAAAGTCCTGTGGCACGAGCCCACCAGGCGTTGGGTGATGGTCCTCTATGTGGAGCTGGCTGGGCGCGGCCACACCATTCACTTTTTCACCTCCCCGAATCTGAAGGAATGGACCCTGGCCTCGATCACGGACGGCATCCGCGGCAGCAATTATCTCTTCGAATGCCCGGATTTCTTTGAGCTGCCGATCGACGGCAATCCCAAAGGGCGGAAGTGGGTCCTGATGGCCGCGAACACGGAGTACGGCGTCGGCACCTTCGATGGGACGCGCTTCCTGCCCGAGGCTTCCCGTCTTCCGGGTCAGCGGGGACAGGGGTTTTACGCGGCCCAGACCTTCAGCGATATCCGGCCTGCGGATGGCCGTCGTATACAGATCGGCTGGTTTCAGACCGAGACCAAGGGGATGTCGTTTAATCAATCCATGACTATTCCCCTGGAGTTGACGCTCACCTCCACGACCGACGGGCCGCGGCTGACCTACGCCCCGGTGCGGGAACTGGAGAAGCTGCGGGAGAAGTCGTATCGCTTCAACGGGGCGAGGGTGTCGCCGGGCGGGGCGAATCCCCTGGCGAAGGTTCGCGGAGATCGTCTCGAATTGCGCGCCGAGTTTGCCCCGAGTGACGCGACGGAAGTCGTCTTCGAGGTCCGTGGCGCGACCATCGCCTATGATGTTCGGAAACAGGAATTGTCGGTCAATGGACAGCGGGCGCCGGCCCCATTGCGCCAGGGACGCCAGACCCTCACGATTTTCTGTGATCGCACCGGTCTGGAAGTATTCGCCAGTGGCGGCCTGACCTATGTGCCAAAGCCGTTCCAACCGAAGCCCGACGATCTGTCCGTCTCGGTCCAGGTGAAGGGTGGTCCGGTGGCTTTCCCGAAGCTGCAAGCTTACCGACTGGGATCCATTTGGGACTCCACCCGCTGACGGTGCGACACTCCGCGAAGTGGGTAATGGCAGGGGCTTTCATGAGCTTCGCTCCAAGAAGGCAAAGGGGCGGAGTGTCAGTGCCAAATGGGGTGCTTTGGACAATCGCCCTTGAAAACAGATGCGCAGTAGCGTGGGCGTTGCGGATGGAATTTCGAAGGGGCGGCGAGGCGCCCGGCTCGCTGCGCGGCTGCGTTCGGGCCTAGCTCGTCGGGAGCCTCGCTCCACCTTAATTGCTGGCCTTCGGCCGCAAATATCGGTGGGCGAGAGTCTCCGCGAGGCACCCGCGTTTGGGGACTGACTTCGTCAGGGGTTCGCTCGTCAGAGCCTCGCTCCACCTGGGGGCTCGCTCGGACCAAGCCGGTGGGGCGATTTGTCGGTGGGAGTGTCCCCGCGAGTGCAAATCCGGACTCACCTTAGGCGAGCTATTTTGAATCTGGCGAGAGTGGATGGATGCTTGCAGAGAAGACTTTTCTTTTCGACGCTCGGCGGAAGGCGCGGCGTTGATCCCCTGCCGCAGGCGGATCCGATTTTGCATCGAGTGGCGCCACCGACTGCGATCAGATTTGAGATTTCGGCCCCGGGCGGGATCCGGATCAAGGATTGGGTTCGGGTGTCGCGGGGATGATCTTCCCGTCGAGCATCTGGACCTCGCGCTCGGCGCGGGCGGCCACGCGGCTGTCGTGCGTGGCGATCAGCAGCGTTGTCTTGCGTTCGGCGCGCAGGTTGAGCAGCAGCTCGAGGACTTCCGTTCCGGTACGTGAGTCGAGATTGCCCGTGGGCTCATCGGCCAGGATGAGCTGCGGCTCATTCACCAGACAGCGCGCAATCGCGACCCGCTGCTGTTCGCCGCCGGAGAGTTGGTTGGGCAGATGTCGCAACCGGTCCGCGAGCCCGACGCTGGTCAGCAGGGTGACCGCGCGGGATTCGGCTTCCGCCGGGCTGAGTCGGGCCATGCGTGCCGGCATGGCCACATTTTCCAGAGCGGTCAGGTCGGGCATCAAATAGTAGGCCTGGAAGATGAATCCCACATGCCGATTGCGAAAGGCGGCCAGATCAGACAGCCCGCGGTTGCTGAGGAGCTGGCCGTCGAAGCGGATCGTGCCGGCGTCGGGCGTGTCCAGTCCGCCCAGCAAATGCAGCAGCGTGCTTTTGCCGGCGCCGCTGGATCCCCGCAGCGCGGCGAATTCGCCACGGTTCACGGTCAGGTCGACTTCGCGCAGCACATCGAGCCGGCGGCTGCCGACCTGATAGGATTTGCTCAACCCCGAGGCGATGAGGAGTGGGCCGCCGGTCGTCGCAGGCGGGGCCGGTGTGGGTGGCGTGTGGGGCGCAGGGTGCGGTGCGGGGTTATTCATTGCGCAAGGCCTCCACGGGACGCATCGAGGCAACGATGAGCGCCGGCACCACTCCGGCGAACAGGCACATCACCAGGGAAACGCCGCAGATCAGGACCACATCTTTCGGCAGGACCAGGGCGGGCAGGCTGTTGAAATTATAGACCGCGGCGCTGAACAAGTCGCGGCCCGTGATCCAGCGCATGGCCATCAGGAACTGGTTGCGGACGGCGACGCCGCCCAATCCGGCGAGCCAGCCGCTGGCGACGCCGATGCATCCCACCGCGAAGCTCTGGACAAAGAACACGGCCACCACTTGCGAGGTCGTGGCGCCCAGCCCTTTCAGAATCCCGATTTCGCGGGTCTTCCGGACGACGAACGCAATCTGCGAACAGACAATGCAAAACGCCGCCACGATCATGACGAAGAAGAGGATCACCAACATGGCGGATTTTTCATCCTCGATGGCCCCCAGCGTCACGGCGTTTTCGTCCATCCAACTGATGACGCGGTACGACGGTCCGAGGCGTTCCTCCAGATGCCGCTGCACGGCCCGCGTGGTGTTTTCACTCAAGTCGTCGAGCATCACGCTGATGCCGTCGACCGCACTTTGCATATCCTTGAGATCCTGCGCATTGCCCAGCGACACGCCGACGAACATTTGATCCACCTGATAATGGCCCACGCGGAAGATGCCGCGGACCTCGTAATTCTCCGGTGGCGACAGGCTGGGTGTCTTGGAGTTGATGCTCTTCATCATCTGGGCCATGGCGTGCGTGGAAAAGACGGCCAGGCGGTCGCCCACCTGAATGCCGTAATCGTCGGCCAGAGTCGCTCCGACGAGGATGCCGTTGCCGCGCAGGTCGAATTTCCCTTCGACGACGCTGTTGGTCAGGCTGCTCACCTGACCTTCCAGATCCGGATCCATGCCGCGGATATACGGGGCAAAACTGCGCGGCTTGGAGTGGTGCGGGTCCGGCTGGGTTTCGACGAGGGCCTGTGCCAGCACGAAGGGGGCGGCGCCGGTGACGTGCGGTTCGGTGCGCACGATTTTCAGGACGGCGTCCGGATCCTCCATGACATCGCCGAGCACGCCCACCTTCAAGTGGGCGTTGAAGCCGATGAGTTTGAGCCGCAGCTCGCGGTCAAAGCCGGTCATCACCGCGATCACGATGATGAGCACGGCCACCCCCAGCGTGACGCCGAGGATGCACAGCAGGGTGATCACCGAGACAAACGTGCGTTTGGGCCGGAGATAGCGGAGGGCAAGACCCAGTTCGAATGGCAGTCGCAGCACAGGAATTTGGCGGGAGATTGCGGACGGAAGAGCGTGGGCTGCCTAGTGCGGGACGAACTCATCCGCATGGTACGAACTCCGGACCAGCGGCCCGCTCGCGACATGGCCGAACCCCATGGCTTCTCCCAGTTGCTTCAGGCGGGCAAACTGTTCCGGAGCGACGAATTCCTGGACGGGCAGGTGCTTCAGCGTGGGTTGCAAATACTGTCCCAGGGTGAGGTTGTCCACCCGGTGGGCGCGCAGATCCGCCATGGCTTCGAGCACTTCCG
>JAYTHD010000074.1:0-3168 GCA_043732975.1 Verrucomicrobiota bacterium | reverse complement strand
GCAACTTCCAACATCTCCGCAAACGAATCGAAGATTGAATTTTGTCTAGTCGGGCCTTTCAAAGGTAAAGATGAGAGTCCTCTACCGCTTTCACAGGCGGACGTGCGACCCGAGCGAATACCCGAACTCAAAGCGGACAAGCGTCGCGGTTCTCGGTATGCCTTTTGTTCCATCGCAACAAATCGGAGTCGCGCCCACCCAGGTCCCGTATCCCACGAATTCCCGACATCGACTTTTCAATTCAGTGCCTTCTCCTTAGGTTCGCCGTCGCGGGATGCCGTCCACTGAATTTAATGCCCGTCCCGATTTGGATGAACACACCTGCCGCCGACTCGCCAACTGGCCCGACCCAGACGCCCGGTAGAATTGGGAGTCCAGTTGTCGGCATCTCCCGGCTTCCCCTGCACCACATGGAGTTGAATCTCAAGTTACTCGAGCAACTCTTCAACACCATGGACCCCTCGCCCTTCCACGAGCGGGATCTCGATGACGACGCCGCCGAGTACATCCTGAGCTGGGCCGAGGAACTGCCACGCAAGGCTCCCGTGGATTTGGTCGTTCATCTGGAAACGGCAGCACCGCACACCGACGCCCAGCCGTTGATCCGGGACGCCGTTCACAACTTCTTCGCCTATCGCCATCGACTGAACCGCCTGGAAATGAAACGCCTGATGAAACAGGGCCAGCTCAGCCTCGTGGTCGGCGTCCTGTTTCTGGCGATCTGCCTCCTCCTGAGCGGACTGCTCCTGCCGCACACCGCGTCGACGTGGCAGGGGTTCTTCAAGGAGGGGCTCACCATTGCCGGCTGGGTGGCAATGTGGAAGCCCCTGGAGATTTATCTCTACGAATGGTGGCCGATCCGCCGGCGCGGTCAGATTCTGGACAAGCTGAGCCGGATGTCCGTCACGGTGCGAACGCCCCGCTGAGTCGGGACCCGCCGATTCGTCACCCGATTTGATTCAGCCGAAAAGTTTGGCCAGGCTGAAGGCGGCCAGCGCCGCCAGGCCACCGACCAATCCGGTCTGCAGCCCGCTTCTCACCGGATTGACCCCGGTAAATCGCCCCTTCACATAACCGAAAACCAGCAGCGCCACCATCGTCGCCCCCACCGAAATCCAAAGCGCCGTCCGCGCGTCGTGGACGGCCAGATACGGTGCCAGCGGAATCATTCCCCCGGCAATATACGCCCCGCCAATCGTCGAGGCGCTGATTAGCGCGCGCCGGGGTTCGGGCTTTTCCAGGCCCAATTCGAAACGCATCATGAAATCCACCCAGGCCTCCGGACGCGCACTCAGCGCTTCGGCGATCTGGGCACTTTCCTTCGATGTCAGCCCATAGGATTGGAAGACCTCCATGACCTCGCGCTTCTCCACCTCCGGTTTCTCACGCACTTCCAACTCTTCGCGTCGACGCTCGCTGTCGAAGTGTTCGGCATCACTGCGGGCCGCCAGAAAGCCGCCCAGTCCCATGGCAATGGCACCCGCGGCAATCTCCGCAAGACCCGCGGTCACGATGAGGCTCGTTCCGGAAACGGCCCCGGACAGCCCGGCCGCCAGTGCAAAGGGCACCGTGAGTCCGTCCGACATCCCGATGACCACGTCGCGAACAACCTCGCCACCGGTGAAATGTTTTTCCAAATGTTGAGTTTGCGGCATAAGCAGGGAACTCCCCGAGCGGGACCATGAAGGCCGGTCCTATTCCCGAATGGACGCCGCCAACTGCGTCTTGAACGCCTCCACCAAACGGGCATGGGCCGCATTGACCTCTTCGTCCTTCAACGTGCGATCCGCCGCCCGGTAGGTAAATGCGTAGGCCACGCTCTTCTGGCCTTCCGGCACATTCTTGCCGCGGAAGACATCGAACAACTCCACGCTCTCGAGGTTGGCCGGTTTGATTTGGCGGACCACCGCGGAAACGTCGTCATGCGTCTGGGTTTCCGCGACCAGCATGGCCACATCACGACGCGTGCTGGGAAAGGCGGGCAACGGCTTGAAGGTCTGACCGGCACTGCGGCGTTGCAGCAGGACATCGAGATCCACTTCCGCCACCACCACGGGATCTCGGAGATCGTACTGCTTCGCCAACCGCGGCTGCACCTGACCGAGTTGGCCCAGAACCAGTTTTCCACCGAGCGCCAGGGTCGCCGATTCCAGCAGCAGCGCCGTGGCCTCGGGACGCCGCTGATACACCACGCCGCGCAGCCCCAGCATTTCCGTCAGCGACTCCACGATGCCTTTGACGTCATAGACATCGCACTTGGCATCGCGCTCGTCCCCCGACCAGAAGCCCGGAGCGCGCGCGCCAGTCATCGCCACAGCGACCCGCCAGCCTTCCTGGACGTCGCCGTTCACGAGGTTAAAAACGCGCCCGATTTCAAACACCTGCACATCGCGATTCATGTGCGTCAGGTTGTGGCGCAGCACGTCGAGCAGGCCCGGCAACAGGGACGGCCGCAGGACATCCATGTCGCCGCTCAACGGATTCGCCAGCGGCACGAGCTCATCCGAAACCAAATGGGCGGCCGCGCTGCCGATCAAGGTCTGGCTTTCGGCCTCGTCCAATCCCAATCCCGTCAGCCGTGTCCGCACCGCCGCCATTTGATCAAACACCGCGTCAAACGGATGGCTTCCCACAATGCAGCGGGGAGGCGTGGATGGAATCCGGTCCACCCCGTGCAGCCGGGCCAGTTCCTCGACCAGATCCGCCTCGCGCTTCAAATCCACCCGCCAACTCGGCACGCGCCAGATGGAGGTCGCCCCGCGCATTTCCGGGCGGGTCACTTCCTTCACACCCAGGCTCGACAACATGCCGGCCTGAACATCGTCCGGCAGGGCGATGCCCAGCAGCAACTGGCAGCGATCATGGCGCAGTTTGATCTCCGTGGGTTTGGCCACCACCGGGTAGGCATCCACCACTCCCGGGACGAGCAACCCGCCCGCCGTGGCGAGGATCAGTTGCGCGCAACGCCGGCTGGCATAATCACAAATCCCGACGTCCGCGCCCCGCTCGTAACGGTAGCTGGCATCCGTCCGCAACCCGAGGGCCTTGCTGGTGCGACGAATATTGGTCGGAACGAAATACGCAGATTCAATGAGGACATCCACGGTGTCGGCCCGGATCTCCGTGTTTTGTCCCCCCATGACACCGGCGATGGCGATCCCCTTGTGG
>JAYTHD010000073.1:0-9887 GCA_043732975.1 Verrucomicrobiota bacterium | reverse complement strand
TCGTCGTCGGTCGCGAACGAAAGGCAGGCCACGCTGCCTCCGGCGCTGAGATGCATCCGGGCGCCTGAAATGGCCTGGAGTGATGCCAGGAGCGCTGGGTATTGAGAGGGTGTCAGCACCAATTTTCCCAACCAACCCTGCGGATGTGCCCAGCGAAATTCCCTCAAACCGGTCCAGAGTTCGGTGGCATCGTGGTTCGACAAATCCTCTCCCGGCCAGCGATCCAGCAGATCCTGAGCCAGAGTGGGCAACGCTTCATCAGGCCCCCGCAGGCGGACGTGGAGGGATCCATCGGGAGTGACATCGATGGCATCCGCCTCCCAGCGGCCCCGGGCAATACTTTGGATTTGTTGGAGCGTTTCCGCAGGATTGCGAGGCGGCCAGCGCAGCGTGCGAGTTCCGCGGGGAAGGGGAAACACCTTGAAGGTCAGTTCGGTCAGAATGCCGTAGCGTCCCAGGCTGCCAACCATGAATTTGGGAACATCAAATCCCGCGGCATTCTTCACCACTTTTCCACCCAACCGCAGGAGACGCCCCAAGCCATCGACGAATTGTACCCCCAGAATGAAATCGCGCAGCCCCCCATAGCGAAATCGTCCCGGTCCGCTCAATCCCGAAGCCACGGTGCCTCCGAGGGTCGCACCGGCATCGACCCAAAATGGATCGAAGGGCAGGTATTGTCCCCGAGCGCCCAGGGCCTGCGCCAGTTCGGCGATCGGCGTCCCGGCGCGGGCAGTGAAGGTGAATTCGTCCGGCTCATATTCCACCAGGCCCCGAAGCCGGAGCAGCGAGATCTGCGGGATGGAGTCGGCGATGCGGGTGAGTCGGGGCTTGCTCTGCGCACCGACGGGCAGCAAGCGGGGCAGCGACCGGACGGCGTCCACCACCTCGCCAACCGACGCAGGTTCCAACGGTGGGTTCATCACGGAGCGACCGTCAGTAGTCGAACATTTTCCCGGGGTTCAGGATGTGATGAGGATCCAGCGACCGCCGCACTTCGCGCAGGACCCGCATTTGCGCCTCACCCAGGAATTTGGGAAGGAACGCCTTTTTGGCCACGCCGACGCCGTGTTCTCCAGTGATGGTCCCGCCCAGGCGGATGGCTTCGTCGAAGATCTCGTGAAAGGCGGATTCCACCCGGTGCATTTCCTCCTTGTTGCGCTCGTCCGTGAGAAAGGTGGGATGTAGATTGCCGTCGCCCATGTGGCCGAATGTGCCCACTCGGAGTTGGTATTTCTGCGCCACCTGGGCGACGAACCGGACCATTTTGGCAAGCTCGCTGCGAGGCACCGTGGCGTCCTCCAGAATGGTGGTTGGGGCCACGCGGGCGAGGGCGCTGAAGGCGGAGCGGCGCGCGGCCGCGAGTTTGGCGGCCTCGGCGTCGTCACGGGCGACGCGCACCTCCAGGCAGCCATTCTTGCGGGCAATCTCTTCCATCAGGCGGGCTTCGTCCGCCACCTGCGCCGGATGTCCATCGGTCTCCATCAGGAGCAGCGCTTCACAGTCCGGCAGCCCGACATGCGCGAAATCCTCGACACAGCGGATGGTCATCCGGTCCAGAAACTCCAGCGTGCAGGGGATGATCCGGGCGGCGATGATGTCGCTGACGGTCTGCGCGGCCGCGTCCATCGCGCCATAGGTGGCTACCATGGTCCGTTTCGCGGCGGGCTTCGGGATCAACTTCAGCAGCACTTGGGTGATGACCCCCAGTGTGCCTTCGCTGCCGACGAACAGATCCTTGAGGGAAAACCCGGCCACGTCCTTGACGCATTTGTTGCCGGTGAAGAGAATTTCCCCGCTCGGCAGGACCACTTCCAGGCCCATGACATAATTCCGGGTAATTCCGTATTTCAACCCCCGCAGGCCACCGGAGTTTTCGGCCACATTGCCACCGATGGTGCTGATTTTCATCGACCCCGGATCCGGCGGGTAGAAGAGTCCAACCGCAGCCGCAGCGTCGGCGATCTGCAGGGTGGTGACGCCGGGTTCCGACAGCAGCGTCAGATTTGCCTGATCTACTTCCAGGATCCGGCTGAGGCGCACGGTGCAAAGGATGAGGCAGCCCGGGACGGGCAGACTGCCGCCACTGAGGCCGGTGCCCGAACCCCGGGTAACGACCGGGAAACGTTCCCGGGTGGCTAGTTTCAGAACCGCAGAGACTTCAGCCGTGCTGTGGACGAAGGCGACTGCGCCCGGCATTTGTTGCAGGGCGGCGGTGCCATCGAAGGAATAGGCAATCAAGTCTTCCGGCCCCGCGAGGACGGCGTCGGCTCCCACGATCAGCTTCAATTCATCCAAGACTGCAGTCGTCAGCGGCATGTTGCCGGAAGGGTGTCGGACTCCGGTGTCGGGTTCAAGGAGTCCGCGAGGAAAACTGATTGCCTCATTGATGATTCTGGGAACCCCAGTTAAGGAACCTCAGATTCACGCGGATTCACGCAGATTATCAACGGGACAGAAAGGTAAAGCCAACACTCCTGAGCCTCATCCAGTGGGTGAGAGGTGCTTGGCACTCCAGCGACACTTTCAGAAAATGAACCGCGGATGGCGCGGATAACGCGGATCCGGAACGTCATTTTTTAGTCTCTCCGCGCCTCCGCGCCTCCGCGTGAACCTTCCGGCCTTCCGAAGAGTTTTGTCGCACACCCTTCAGCGCGTGTTCCTGTCGATAGTCTTTGACGCCGGGCGGGCTCCTTCTACTGTCATCTCTCCCGCACAGGGCGGGTTTTACTTTTTCATGAAGCGTCAGTATCAACCTTCGAAGATTCGCCGGGTGCGTCAGCACGGTTTCCGGGCGCGCAACGCCACCAAGAGCGGTCGGGGCATTCTCGCCAATCGCCGTCGCGTGGGCCGCAAGCGCCTGACGCCGGTTTGATCGTCTGGCTCTCTCCAGAATCAATTCCCACCGCCAACCCCCATCACGGGCGGACTCCCATGGGCGGTCTTAAAAATAATTCAGTCGTCATTCGGTCCCTGCCGAAATCCCGTCGCATTCAGCGCAGCGGTGAATTCGCCCGTTTGAAAACGGAAGGGCAACGGCAGACGATGGGTTGCCTCATTTTCAACTGGCTCGCCAAGCCGGCGGAATCTGGTACTGCGCCGGTTGCTTCCAGCTGGGATCTTCAGGGCATCTTGTCCGAGACCCGGGTCGGAGTGGTCAGCAGTCGGTCGGTCGGCGGAGCAGTGGAAAGAAACCGGGCCCGGCGCCTGCTTCGGGAAGCGTTCCGGCTGCACCAATCCGAACTGCAACGGCCGGTGCGCTTGGTGCTGGTCGCGCGACCGAGCATCGCCCGGCGAAGTTTTGCGGGGGTGGAGCACGACTTCCTCGAGTGTCTGCGCCGATCCGGTCTCACGCGGGGACCCGTCCATTCGGCGAGTGCGCCCGCCGTCGGCGGTTCTCAAGGCTCATGAAATCAACCCGCCGATGGTTCTTCAATCGATTCGTGTCGATGCTGGCTGCCGTCGTGCGGGTTGGTTTGATGCTGGCGATTCGCGGATATCAATGGGTGTTGTCCCCGCTGAAGTGGACGCTTTTTGGCGAAGCGGCCCGGTGTCGCTACACGCCCAGTTGTTCGCAGTACGCTTTCGTGGCGGTGCAACGTTTCGGGCCGTTGCCCGGGGCGCGCTTGGCGGTCGCCCGGGTCTGCCGCTGTCACCCGTGGGGTGGACACGGATTTGATCCGGTACCGGACCGTTCCGGCCCGCGTGAAGGATGCTGCTAAAAGCCGGTAGGCGGAGAAGCCAAGTGCAGCTTCGATTCAACTTTTTTCGTTACTTCAAACCGGCCCCCAATTTTCCTTCTGCACAATTCGCTCCATGGATCGTAAAGGTGTTAGCATTCTGATTGTGGCCGTGCTCGCAATGGCGGGCCTGAACTTCCTGGTCATCCCGCGCTTTTTTCCGCCGGTGTTGGTTCCCGTAGCCGACGCACCCGCGGAGACGAATACCAACACGGAAACGTTGCCCACGGTGACCACGCCATCACCCGGGACTCCGGTGGCGGGTGCGCCGCCCACTGCGGATGCCGCCGCTGGGGTGGCCCAGGCCCTGTCTGCGGCCAGGCGGCCCGAGCAATTGCTCACGCTGTCCAATCCGCTGGTGCGATTTGTTTTCACCTCGCACGGCGGGGGCTTGCGTCAGGCGGAGTTGTTGGGTCATAAAGCGTTCACGGCCTTTCGCGCCAGTGCGCCCGGAGTGGATACCAATGCGCTGCTGACGTTGAACCACGCCGGCCGCGAAGCCGTGCTGGCCGTGGTCGACGGCGCTCCGGTGGATGGCAATGGTGACTACGATCTGCTGGCGCTCCCCGACGGCGGCGTGCAGGCCCGGAAATTGATGCCCAACGGGCTCGCCATCGTTCGGGAATTTCGCCTTTCGACGAATGGCTATTTGTTGAATGCGCGGGTTCGTTTTGAGAATCGCAGCGCCGGCGATTTGGTTTTGCCCAGCCAGGAGATCTCCGCAGGGACGTCCACCCCGATGAACGGACATGACAAGGGGGATATGATCGGCGTGGACTGGTTGGACGGCGACAAGTACCACAACGAGTTGGGTTGGGTATCGGTGCCGGGCATGTTCTGCATGGCCAGTCGTGTGCGGGAGAGTTTTGTGGGCAATGCGCTGAACCTGAACTGGGTGGCCATCCACAATCAGTTTTTTGTGCTGGCCACGATTCCCACGACCGGAATCCGGCCCGAGCGGGTCACGGGGACGCGGGTCCAGCTGCCGGCGCCATCGGTTGCCCTCCAGGAATCCGACCGTCTGATGCAGGCCGAGCCGGTGGGTGTGTCCGTCCACCTCCGCTATCCGGCGGCGACGATTCTGCGCGGACAGGTGTTGGAGCACGCCTATGCGCTTTACGCGGGCCCGAAGGATCTCAAGACTTTCAATCTGCTCGGTCGCGATCTGGAACGACTGATGGGCTACGGATGGTTCGGGATTTTTGCCACACCCCTGCTCCTGGCCATGAAGCTGATGCACCAATGGATCGGCCTGGGCTACGGCTGGTGCATTGTGTTGGTGACGGTGTTGATCCGCGCCGCCTTCTGGCCGCTCATGGCCATGAGCACCCGTTCGGCCAAGAAAATGGCGGAGGTCGGTCCGAAGATCAAAATGATCCAGGAAAAGTACAAAGAGGATCCCCGCAAACAGGCCGAGAAAATGAAGGAAGTCTGGGGGGAATCCGGGGCGACACCCCTTTTGGGATGCCTGCCGATTTTTGTTACTTTTCCGGTGTTCATTGGTTTTTTCACGATGTTGCGTTCGGCCATCGAGCTGCGCGGCGTTTCCTTTCTCTGGTGTGGTGACTTGAGTGCCGCCGACACCCTGGCCATTATTCCTGGCCTGGGCTGGGTCCCGATGATCGGGATTGTGGGACTGGGTCTGCCGTTGAACGTCCTGCCCTTGCTCTATGTCGGCACGGGGTTATGGATGAACCACACCATGCCCATGTCACCGCAGATGGACCCGGTGCAACAGAAGATGCTGCGTTGGATGCCGGTTTTCTTCCTGTTCATCTTTTACAACTACGCGGCGGGGTTGACTGTGTATTGGACGACCAACAACCTCCTGACCATTCTACAGAACAAGCTCACCAAGACGACGGGCACGAAGCCTGGAGGCGTGGTGCCGGCCAAGGAGGTCAAAGTCCGTCCTTGATGGCAACCGCGACCTGTTCGTTGGGTGGAAGGAAGCGAAATCAAACTTTATGGATCCGAAGGCAACCCTGGAAACGATGCTGCAGCACCTCGGCTTCACCGACGCGGCGGTGACCGAACAGAATTGGGAGGAACACCTCCTGCTGGACATCAAAACCGAAGACCCCAGCCGCTTGATTGGTCGACAGGGGGCCACTCTTTCGGACCTGCAGTACGTCTTGAATCGAATGATTCACCGCGGGGACGACAAGACGCCGCGGATTCTGCTGGACGTCGGCGGTTATCGGACGGCCGCGCGGGAACAGTTGATCAAGCGCGCGCGGGAAGCCGCCGAGAAGGTTCGCCACTGGGGCGACATGATCGAACTTGAGCCCCTCGGCGCTTTTGATCGGCGCATCATTCACCAGGCGCTACGCAATGATCCTGATGTGGAGACCCATAGTGTCGAACTGGAAGACAGTGAGAAGAAGGTGATCATTGTCCGTCCCAAGCGGAAGGTCTAGTCGAGGCGGTGGGACCGATCTTCGGTCCCGTCCGGGGAAATTCAGGGACGATAATGTGGGTGGCCGAATCGAGTTGCTGCAGACCGAAGTAGCCGGTGTTCCTTCTGGCGGTCATGAAGTAGGAACCATTGATCGATTTTTCGATCACCATTTCTTGATAGAACAGTTCGCCGTCCGGCGCGGGAAAGCCGAGGTGCACGGAGCGTGCGGCGCGAAATTCCGCGCCGAGGGCTGACACGCTGAAAGCGATCCCGAGCCCGCCACAAAGGCGAAGCAGATCCTGCCGAAATAAATTCACGGCGCACCGTTAGTGGTTCGGCCGGAAGGTTACATTTGGAGACTTGGGCCGTCGAAGGCAACGCCAGCCTAAAAGCTAAACACTATCGTATTTGCGTTTAGAGTTACTAAACACCAACTTGATTGCGTATGGTAAAACGTGAATTCTGGTTGAAGCAGATCGAAAGGCATTGGGAACGGCGCTCCATCGTCTGGCTCAAAGGAGTTCGCCGGGTGGGCAAAACTTCTCTCGCACAAACCTTGGATCGCATCGAATATTTTGACTGCGAACTTCCACGGGTACGGCGAGCCCTGGAAGATCCGGAGGAATTTTTGGCCCGCTGCCGGGGAAAACGCGTCGTGCTCGACGAAGTCCACCGCCTGGCCAATCCTTCGGAGTTGCTGAAAATCGCCGCGGATCACTTCCCGACCACGCGCCTGTTGGCGACGGGTTCCTCGACTCTCGGCGCCAGCGCGCGGTTCCGTGATACGCTGGCAGGACGAAAGACGGAACTTTGGCTTACTCCAATGATCCTTGCCGACATGGATGCCTTCCAACGTCCGGACTTGAAACGCCGACTCTGGCATGGCGGGTTGCCACCGTTCTTTCTGTCGCCAGAGCCACCCGAGCGGGACTTTCAAGAGTGGATGGATGCCTATTGGGCCAAAGACATCCAGGAACTGTTTCGCTTGGAGCGCCGCGCGTCGTTTCAAAGGTTTCTGGAATTGCTCTTCGCGCAGAGCGCCGGTATTTTTGAAGCCACGCGGTTTGCCGCCCCTTGCGAGGTCAGCCGGCAGACCATCATGAATTACCTCACGGTGCTGGAGGAAACGATGGTCGCTTTGGTGTTGCGGCCCTTCAGCACGAGGCGCGCAACCGAAATTGTCTCGGCTCCAAAAGTCTACGGGTTCGATACCGGTTTTGTCTGTACCCATCGGGGGTGGTCGGAATTGCGGCAGGAAGATTTTGGCGTGTTGTGGGAGCACTTTGTCCTGAACGAACTCATGGCGCGCACTCAGTCGCGCGAATGGCGCTACTGGCGCGACAAAGCCGGACATGAAGTTGACTTTGTCTGGGCGAGGCGAGGTCGGCCGCCGCTGGCCATCGAGTGCAAATGGTCGGCGAAGGCCTTTGATCCGACCAATCTGCAGGCCTTCGCGCGGATCTATCCCGATGCCCGGTGCGTCGTGGTTTCGACCGATGCCGAGCCGGGTTTCCGGCGCCACTTCGACGAACTCGCCGTCGAGTTCGTCACCTTGAATGAACTCGCCCGGCAGGTGGCCGGCTGAAACAATTCCCGCCGTGTCTGCGATGCAGTTGACGTTATCGCCGACATCGGCTGTGGGTTTTTTGTTATTTGCAGTCTCGGCGGAAACTAGTGGGAATGTGGTGGTCACACGCACCTCGGAAAACGGTGCCAGGACATTGGACTATTGGTAACTTCGGTAGTTGACGACTGCGTGGTCCCGCTGGGACCCCACTCAGGAATCGGTCAGGCCCATTGGGCTCCGTTCCAACAGTCGTCAGTCGGTCAGGCGAAAGCTCCCGGGAGAGGCGGCTTCCAGCTCCCGGGCCACCTGGCGGTCTCCCCGCGCGTGGGCCAAAAACCATTTCCGTGGGATGCGGGCATCGGTCACGAGGGCGTAACCATCATCTTGCGACGCATTCCGCGCCACGCCACCCGTCGGTTGAATGCTGATCGGGATTTTTCGTAGGTGCCAAACCCGCAGCTCGATCAAGTCCAGCTTCAGGCGCCGGGTGATTTCGGCAAAGTTTTCGGAGTGAATATTGACCACCGACCACGAAGCCCATTCCTCGTCCTGTCCGGGCACGGGTGTCTTGCGGAACCGGACGGTCAGGTTATTCCCATTCGTCCACGGCGGCGGCGAATTGCGCTTAAACCCAATGGTCGTGCTGATCACGTTTGTTACTCGCACCCATTCACGTTCGAGCGACAAGGTGTCCCGGGAGTCAGTGCGGTCGGTCGGTGCCTTTTTGTTGGCCACTTCCGGCGTGGGATCCCTCGAACAGCCCGCGCCCCCCACAAAGGCGGCCAGCAGCAGGCCAACCACGCGAGTCAAACCGCGAGCTTCAAGTCTTCTCGGAGTCGAGATCATCGTAAAACCACTCCCTGCTGGAACCATGAGCACACACCAGGCATCGGATTCCCGATCCCCCCATTCTGTGCCCTGAGGGAACCGTCAACCCAGAGTGCAGCGGCTCGACGAGGTGTCAAGATCCCGGGACACGAGCCTCATTTCCAACTCCGGCGATCCCAATAACTGTCGTTGACCAGTCGTTACCTCCTCAGCTACCCAATCTATCCGGTCGCGCCTCCGCGCGCCTCGGATTCGAACCCGCTTTCGGGATTCGACGCGCTGGTGGTGACCTATTACGCTCCGGTGTGTGAGTGACATCACGCGCATCCTGGAAGCCGCCGAGCACGGCGATCCCAAAGCCGTCGACGAATTGCTCCCGTTGGTCTACCAGGAGTTGCGGCAGTTGGCCGCCCAAAAAATGGCGCGGGAACAGCCGGGGCACACGTTGCAGGCGACCGCTCTGGTGCACGAGGCCTGGCTCCGCCTGGGCGACGGTGTCTTCGCCAATCGACCGCATTTCTTCGCCGCCGCGGGCGAGGCCATGCGCCGAATCCTCGTCGAGCGAGCGCGCCGAAAATATCGGAAAAAACGCGGCGCCGGCGCGGAACATGTCGACATCGCTGACCTGGAAATCGCCGCGCCAGCGGGCAATGAGGAGGAGTCACTGGCTATTCACGAAGCGCTCGATCGTCTGGCCGCCCACGATGTCCGCAAGGCCGAGGTGGTGAAGCTGCGGTATTTCGTTGGTTTCTCCTTTGAGGAAACCGCGGAGGCGCTGGGATTGTCCGTGCCGACGGTAAAACGTGACTGGGCTTACGCCCGCGCCTGGTTGCATCAGGAGATTCGTCACGCTGATTTCAATTTCACCGAGGCATGATACGATTTGGCCGGCCATGGCGCATGTAAGAGTGACGATGTCATCAGCCACCCTCCTCCTTGAATGAACGAGGAAGAGATCTTTCAAGTCGCCACGGGAATGCCAGCGGCGGAACGTGCGGCCTACCTGGCCACTGCCTGCGAGGGCCAATCCGCGCTACGTGAGCGCGTCGAACGTTTGCTCGCCTCCCACGACCACGACGCCTTCATGCAGCGATCGGCGGATCGCGCCGATTCTCCTGAATTGGAAGCAGAGCTTGCGCGGTTGAAACCCGAGGAAGGCGAGGACCGGATCGGCAATTACAAACTGCTCCAGAAGATCGGAGAAGGGGGCTTCGGCACGGTCTGGATGGCCGAACAACTCGAGCCGGTGCGACGGCGCGTGGCGCTCAAGATCATTAAGCTGGGGATGGACACCAAAGAGGTGATCGTGCGCTTCGAGCAGGAGCGGCAGGCGCTGGCGTTGATGGATCAC
>JAYTHD010000072.1:0-7776 GCA_043732975.1 Verrucomicrobiota bacterium | reverse complement strand
CGGGGTGTTTCTGGGATCGAAGGAGTTTGTGAACGAAATGTTCGTGCAATACCGGGACCGGTTTGGAAAGAAGCGGAAGGACGGCGCGCGGCCGATTCGCGGGGTACCATTGCCGGGTATTACCGTGCTGCGGGATTTGCGGGTGGATGCGGTGGGGTGATCCCGCCTTCCCCACCTAATCCGCCAACAGGAAGCGCAGATCGTCCAGCGTCAGGCTTTGGGCGAATTTCTCTTCACCCAGGACATCTTCGGCCAGGGATTTCTTCTGCTTTTGCAGGGCGCGAATCTTCTCCTCGATGCTGTCTTTGATCAGCAACCGGTAGGCGATGACCTTTTGGGTTTGGCCAATGCGGTGGGAGCGGTCAATCGCCTGGGCTTCCACGGCAGGATTCCACCACGGATCGAAGAGGACCACGTAACTGGCGGCCGTGAGATTGAGGCCGAAGCCGCCCGCTTTGAGGGAGATGAGGAAGGTGGCTGCGCCTTCGTGGGCCTGGAATTTCTGCACCAACTCCCCGCGATTTTCGGTTTCGCCCGCCAGGAAATAAGTCGTCCAATTCCGCGCGGCGAGGGCGCGGCGGAGGATTTCCAGCATCTCGACGAATTGCGAAAAGACGAGCACTTTCTGCCCCTCTTCCATGAGCGGTTCCAGTTGCTCCATCAAGGCTTCGAGCTTCGCGGATTCGCTGGAATAATCTTCGCGGACGAGCCGCGGATCACAGCAGATCTGCCGCAGTCGGAGCAGCGACGTCAACAGATTGAAGCGCTCCTTGCTCAGTGCCTTGGGAGTCTGGATGCCCAGCAGCGTGGATTGCGCCCGCTTGAGTTCCGCGCGGTACATTGTCCGTTGGTCACCCTCCATTTCGCAGAAGAGATCCTCCTCGATACGGTCCGGCAGATCCTTGGCCACCTGCGTCTTCGTCCGTCGGAGCAAAAAGGGGCGGACCCGTGCTGCCAGGCGTTGCCGCGCGTAGGGATCACCTTTCACTTCATAGAGCCGCTGGAATTCATTGCGGCTGCCCAACGCGCCCGGCATGGCGAAGTTCATCAGACTCCACAGGTCCATCAACTTGTTTTCAATCGGCGTTCCCGAAAGCACCAGGCGGTGATGGGTTCGCAGTTTGCTGGCGATCATGGCTGTCACGGACAGGGGATTCTTAATATACTGTCCTTCATCCAAAATGATCGCGTGGAATTCAATCTTCGGCAGGATTTCACCCAGGATCCGCAATTGATTGTAATTCAATATATGGAGGTCGGCGGCTTCCGGCTTGAAGCCCTTGACGTCATCGGTCCGCCAGGCGCGGACTTTCAATTCAGGCAAAAACCGGCTGGCCTCCGCGCGCCAGTTGTCCGCCACGGATTTCGGGCAGCAAACGAGCATGGGCACCGAGATTTCCCGGGAGCCGTTCTTGCGGGCGCTGTGCAGATTGCGCACCCAGGCAATCCAGGTCAGCGTTTGCAGCGTCTTCCCCAATCCCATGTCGTCGGCCAGGATGCCCCCGAAGCGATTCGTGCTCAGGTACGCGAGGAAGTGAAATCCCTCCTTCTGGTAGGGCCGCAATTCCGCGATGATCTGCACCGGAATTTCCGGCGTGACGCGGGCCTGGATCTCTGCCGCCCGGCGCTGGACCTTGGCGAAGGCGTCGTCGCCGAGGAATTTTTTGGCCGCCGGATCCGCGAGCTGCAACGTGTGCAAGCGTTGCTTTTCATTGCTCAACTCGCGCGAGGTCAGTCCCAGGCGGGCCAGTTGCTCGTCTTCCTCGGGCGTGAAGTTGAATTCCAGTTTACGCCAGCCCTTGGTGCCAAGGCGCACCCACTTGCCGCGCGCTTCCAGCAGAAGCTTGACCTCTTCCTTGGTCAGGGTGGCGTCGGAGACGTCGACGATCACGGACAGGTCGAACCAATCGATGTCGGATTCCTCAACGACCAGTTTGACGCGACCGCTGACTTCGGCATTGAGAAAGGACGCCAGTTCGCCGCGAAGTTCGATCGGGTATTCCGGCGGCAGGGATTTCAGCCAGGGGACGAATTTCTCCGGAAACGCCTTGGTGACGCGCATCTGCCAGCGTTGCCGGGCGAAATCCCATTTGAATCCGGCCGGCTCGATGAGGGGTGGGAGGCCGGCCAGACCGGAACGATCATAGGTGACGAGCGGGGCGTTATCGTCAGGGTCCTTCACGGCGGTTGCGTTTCCCCAATTCGCCGGCGTCAGTTTCACATCCTGCCAGGAGTGTCCGTTCCAACGTTCGGCATAGGTGCCATCACCGACCTCGCCCAGCACATCGAGGAAGCAACTTTCGCTGTCGTAGCCGACCACCGGTTGCAGCAATTCCGCGCGCAAAACCGGTTTCAGGTGGATGACGCGCACCTTGTCGGCCAGGCGGGGCGGCATGGAGATGCCCAGATGTTGGAGCAGCTTGATGCCCGCCGACGACTCCAGCGCCAGGGCGGGGATGCGCGTCTCGGTCTTCGGATCGGTCACGGACTTTTCCACGGAGGGCCCCATGAAAACGGTTTCCGTGGTGACGAAGAAATTCGGGCGGCCCAGCAGCGCCACGATGATCGGTGGCACCGGGGAACCATCGACCTGCACCAGGCGGAAACGGTAGTCGTCCTCCTCGGTGGCCGCGGCGGTCAGGTCCCAGCGGAGAGGTTCTGTGGGGCGTTCCAGCGGTTCGCCAGCGGGGCCCACCATGTTTGATCCCAGCGCCGGCAGGCGCAGCAATTGATGCAGCAGCCGTTGCGCGTGGACGTCGTGGTAGGGCATTTCGACGTTGTAACCCCAGGCGGCGCGTTGGGCGAAGGGCTGCCAGAGGAGCGCCTGTTCGCCGGCCAGATCGCGACCGTATTTCTTGTCGAAATTCGCAAACTGACCGGGCTTGATCAGCTGCCAGCGGTCGGAGCCGGCGCTGCTGCGCCATTCGACGATGGCCTCGGTCTCGGTGAACCGCAGGCGCAACTCAACGCCCGAGCCGGCGGTGCCTTCCTCCGCGCCGCCCAGCACCAGGCCGCCAATCGTTTCGCGCCAGCGCCGGATTTCCGCACCCCGCCGGGCCCGCACCATGCGGTCGCGCAATTCGGCGATGTCGCTGATCGGCTTGAATTGTTCCGGCAGAATCCAGCCCTGATTCTCGGCGTGCAGTGCGATATAATGCCACAGCTCCGTGGCGGTTCTCGGCGGGTCGGCCCAGAGATCGAGCGCGGCGAAGCCATCGCCGACCGGTTTGAAGCCCAGTCGCTGAAGGTCCGAGATCACCAACGTTCCCCCCAGTTGCACGCCGCGAAACAGCTTCAGCAACGTTTCCACCGAGACCAGTTCCTTCGGCAGCAACTGGCGTCCCAGGCTCTCCTCCAACTCCGCAGCCAATGCCAGCGCCTCGCTGGTGGTGGTGAGCTTCGTCGACTTCATCGAGCGACTCGACAAGTCCTGTGCCGCGGCCCCGCTGTGATCGGCGAGCAGCTGCTTGAGGGCCGCGTAGATATATTCCTCCTTGAGGACGCCGGGGGTATCGCCGACTCCCGCCCACTTCCCGCGCACGTAATGCAACGTCACGCCGAGCGTCCGACCATCGACGACTTCCGCCCGGTATTTCGTGCCGGACTTTTCGCAAACGATGGCGCGCACCGCTCCGGCGGCGTGCAACGTTTCCCCGCGAAGACGTACGGGCTCGCCGAAGGATTTGAGGGCCACGACGGCGGCATCGGGTCCCACCAGCGGAAACGCTTCGTGACTCATAATCGTTCAAAATGGGGGACCTGCGGGGCATTGTCACGATCCGCACAGAGAAATCGCCTTTCTGCTTGCGGAGCGGCCCGGCCGCTCCCGCGAAGGCTCGTGATCCCGGAGGATATCGCCGCGTGCCGCTGACGATTTGAGAGGTGCTTCCGGATCATCTTTCAATCAAAGGCTGCTTGCGGGAATTGTCCGGACGACGCTAGCTAGCGGGGTGATTTATCTGTTTGCAGTCCTGGTGGGTCTCGCGAGCGGCATGGGCAGCGGGCTCTTCGGCGTGGGCGGTGGCGTGATCATGGTTCCCGCCATGGTGCTCCTGCTGCACAGCGACATGAAGCGGGCTGTGGGCACGTCGTTGGCGGTCATCGTGCCGACGGCGCTGGTCAGCATGTGGAAGCACCAGAATCAGGGCAATATTGACTGGAGCCTGGCCGCCAAGCTCGTTCCGATGGCCGTGGTGGGCGGATACTGGGGAGCGCGGCTCACGAAGGAAATCTCCAGCGGGAACCTCAAGAAAGGCTTCGGAGTTTTTCTGGTGGGCGTCGGCGTTTACCTGTTTTTTTCGGACCGGCTGCCGGGTGCCAATGGCGCGGGCCCGTCGAGAACGGCAGCTCGGGACACGACCTCGCGCCAGCCATGAATCCGACGGCCACCCGTGCGGTTTTCCTGGATCGCGATGGAACCATCAACGTCGATCGACACTATCTTTCGAATCCTTCCCAGTTTCAGCTCGTCCCGGGTGAAACCGGTCCGGCGCTGCGTCGATTGCAGGAGGCGGGCTTTTTGCTGATCGTCGTGACCAATCAATCCGGCATTGGGCGGGGTTACTACACCGAGGCGGATCTGCACGCGGTCAATGCCCGCATGGAATCCGAACTGGCATCGTTCGGGGTTCGCTTTGCCCGGATTTATTATTCGCCCGAAGCGCCCGAGCAGCCCAGTCGCGGACGCAAGCCCTCACCGCAATTCCTGCGGGATGCCCAGGCGGAGTTCGGCGTGGATCTTTCGCGCAGTTACATGGTGGGAGACAAACTCCTGGACCTGGAGACTGGTTGGAATGCCGGGTGCGCCCGGAGCATCCTGGTGCGCACGGGTTACGGTGCGGAGGTGGAACGTCAGCAGGGCGCTTCGCTGCGGAATGCCTGGGTCGTCGACGACCTCTCGGCGGCGGCGGCGGCGATCCTGCGGGCGTGACCGCAATGCCTCAATGCCCCGGCCGGCCGTTGGAAACCGAGTAACTCCCCGGCTGTTCATCGGCCAAATACCCCTTACTCTTCGCTCGAATGAATCGATCCCGTTCCGCGGCGCTCTTTGCCAGGGCGTTGCTGCATATTCCTGGCGGCGTGAATTCACCCGTCCGCGCGTTTCGCGGCGTGGGGGGCGATCCGTTTTTTGTCCAATCCGCCCGCGGTGCGCAGGTCACGGATGTGGACGGCAATGTCTATCTCGACTACGTGGGCACCTGGGGGCCGGCGATACTGGGGCACGCGGCGCCGGCGGTCATCCGGGCGGTGCAGGCGGCGGCGGAATATGGAACAAGTTTTGGCATTCCAAATCCCCACGAGGTGACGATGGCGGAACGGGTCAAGGCCTGGTACCCGAGCGTGGCCAAGGTGCGTTTCTGCAATTCGGGCACCGAGGCGTGCATGTCGGCGATCCGGCTGGCACGGGGATTCACCGGACGCGACAAACTGGTGAAATTCGACGGTTGCTATCACGGGCATGGAGATTCCCTGCTGGTGAAGGCGGGTTCGGGTGCGCTGACTCTGGGTCATCCGGACAGCGCCGGGGTGCCGGCCGATCTGGCCAAGCACACGCTGGTGCTGCCGTTTAATGATCCGGCGGCGGTCCGTGCCTGTTTTGCGCAATATGGGCGGGAGATTGCGGCGTTGATTGTCGAGGGCGTACCGGCCAACGCGGGACTTTATCTGCCGCGTCCCGGCTACTACGAACTGCTGACCCAACAGTGTCGGGAAGCCGGTGCCGTGTTCATTCTGGATGAGGTTATGACGGGCTTTCGTCTGGCCGGAGGCCGCGGGGCGCAGGCGCTTTACGGGCTGACCCCGGACCTGACCACCTTTGGCAAGATCATCGGCGGCGGCCTGCCGGTGGGGGCATTTGGTGGGCGCGCGGAGATCATGGATCTGCTGGCGCCGCTGGGACCCGTTTATCAGGCGGGCACGCTGAGTGGCAATCCGCTGGCCATGGCGGCGGGAATTGCGGCCCTGGAGGAATTGGGACGAACCGACGCCTATGCGCGGCTGGAATCGCTGGGCGAGCAACTGGCCACCGGCATGCAGGAGGCGGCGCGCTCGGCCGGCATTCCGGTGACGTGGCAGCGCCTGGGTTCGATGTTCTGCGGGTACTTCACGGATCGCCCCGTACACAATCTGGCCGATGCCATGACCAGTGACCGCGCCCGCTTCGCCCGTTTTTTCCACGGCATGCTGGACGCGGGAATTTACCTGGCCCCGAGTCAGTTCGAGGCGGGCTTTCTGAGTGCGGCGCATACGCCGGCGGACGTGGACTCGACGATCCGTGCCGCGGCGGCCGTGTTGCGCACGCTTTAAGAGCCTGTTTGAAAATTCAAAGGGACCCCTTTCAATTTTCAAACAGGCTCCGAGCGGGGGAGATTGGCGAGGGGCGGTGATGCCCCATAAGGTGCCCGGGTGGCTGGTACGTTTATTCATCCCACGGCAGTGATCTCGCCCGGAGCCGTTCTGGGCGAAGGCTGCCGCATCGGGCCGTTTTCCGTCGTCGAAGAATTTGTCGAACTGGGTGCGGGTTGCCTGGTGGGTCCGCAGGTGTATCTCACCGGGCACACCGTGATCGGGGCGCGGAACCGGTTTCATGCCGGCGCGGTGATTGGCGATGCCCCACAGGACATCAAATACGGCGGCCTACCGACGCGGCTCCGTATTGGTGATGAGAATCATTTCCGGGAGCATGTGACGATTCATCGATCCAACAAAATGGATGAGGAAACGCGCATCGGGGATCGGAATCTGTTCATGGCCGGGAGTCATGTGGGACATAATTGCCAGATTGGTTCCGAGAATGTTCTGGCCAATGGTGCGTTACTGGCCGGACACGTCACGCTCGCTGATCGCGCGTTCATTTCCGGAAATTGCCTGATCCATCAGTTCTGTCGGGTGGGCCGGCTGGCCCTGATGCAAGGCGGTTCGGCGATCTCCAAGGATTTGCCGCCCTTCTGTCTGGCGCGGGGGGACAATGGCATGGCGGGATTGAATACGATCGGTCTCCGTCGGGCCGGCTTCAGTGTGGACGAGCGGCTGCAATTGCGCCGGCTTTTCCATGTGCTTTTCCGTTCGGGCACGCGCTTGAGTCAGGCGTTGGTGGCGGCGCGGGACACGTTTCCCGATCCCGTGGCTCAGGAAGTTATTGCCTTCGTCACCGGCAGTCGTCGCGGCATTTGCGCCGCCACGGGGCACCGAGGTTCAGCCGAGGCGTCCGCAGCCGAGGTTGAGTAAACGCCGTGGGTCCGGGTTCGGCGACGCTGGCGAAGTTTTGCCGCTAAACTCCGTAGTACGTTTCGTACACATGGGCGGCGTCGCGGCGGGCTTGGTCCCAGGTCCAGTTACCTTCCGTGAAGCGGTCCGGGCTGAGGCTGCGCACGTACTCGGATGGTTTGGGTTCCAGCAGGGATTCCACGAGCAGCCGGCCGATGCCGCCGGAGCCGGAAATGCCGTGGGCATTGCAACCACCGGCCATGACAAATCCCGGCACCCGGCAGCTTTCGCCGATGATGAAGCGACCGTCCGGCGTGAAGGTCGGCCAGCCCTTTCCCAAAGCCGCCCGGGCGGTGGCTTGCGCGGCGGGGAGCAGGTCGGCGATCGCGCTGGCAAAACTATCGAGCACCCGCCAGTCCGGCGTGATGCCGGCGGGTTGGCCGGCCGCGTCGTAAGTGCGCGGGTCGGTGTGCATTGCCCGAGGTTCCCAGCCGCCGAGCAAAAGCCCGCCCTCACGGACGCGGCCGTACAGGGTCCACTCCGGGATGCGAAAACAGGGCAGGTCCGGTG
>JAYTHD010000071.1:0-8389 GCA_043732975.1 Verrucomicrobiota bacterium | reverse complement strand
CGCCCAACTGGCCACCATTGATCCCCGGACGGGAGCCCAGCAATTGCTTCCGCTGGCCGAGGCGTCCGAGGGCGTTTACGAACCCGGGCAGCCAACCTTGTATTTCACCCGTCTACCCAAACAGGGCAGCAGCACCAAACGTTATCAGGGTGGCTGGATTGAAAACATCTGGCGATTCAACCCCGCGGAGGGCGAGGCGACGCCCTTGGCTGCCGATTTTCCCGGAACCAGTCGGAACCCGATGTGGTGGCAGGGGCGGCTCTATTTTATCAGCGACCGCGACGGCACGATGAACCTGTGGTCGATGCCACCCGATGGCACCGGCCTCACCCAACTCACCCACCACATCGACTTCGACATCAAGACCGCGTCGCTGGACAACGGTCGCATCGTCTATGCGCGTCGGGGCGAGTTGCGTCTGTATGAAATCGCCAACGGCATGGACCAACCGCTTGCGATCACGCTGGCGTCGGATTTCGATCAGACGCGCGAGAAATGGGTGCCGAAGCCGCTGGACTATCTGACGTCGGCGCATGTTTCACCCAACGGCGATCGTCTGGCGCTCACGGCGCGTGGGCAGGTTTTCGTGGTGCCGCTCGAGGCGGGTCGCCTGGTGGAGATCCCGCGTTCCCCGGACGTTCGCTATCGCGAGGCGGGCTTTTTTCCCGACGGAAAATCCCTGGTCGCACTCTCGGACGAAACGGGAGAACTGGAATTCTGCCGCCTCCCGGCGAATGGAATCGGCGCGCCCACCACGCTGACGACCAACGGCACGGTGTTTCGTTTTCCGGGCGTCGTATCGCCTGACAGTGCGCGATTGGCCTGGAGCGACAAGGATCACAAGTTCTGGATCGCCGGGATTACCAATAACCTCCCAACCCTGGTGGCGGAAAGTTCGAATGGCGAAATCAACGACTTCGCCTGGTCGCCCGACAGCCAATGGCTGGCCTACGTGCTGGATGCCGACAATACCTATCCCCAGATTCATCTCTACCACGTGACGGACGGTGTCCGGATGGCGGTGACCAGTGATCGGGTTGACAGCTATAGTCCGGCGTGGTCGCCCGATGGGCATTGGCTCTATTTCCTGAGCGACCGGGAACTTCGCTCGCTGGTGGGCAGTCCGTGGGGGCCACGGCAGCCGGAGCCCTACTATACCGAAACCACCCGCATCTATGCCGTGTCGCTGCAGAAGGACAATCGCTTTCCCTTTGCGGCGCGCGACGAACTGCAGCCGGACGGAGAGCTGACGCTGAAGAAGGCGACCCCCGTTGAGGCCAGGCAGGAAGTGAAAGAGGGTGCCGTGGTTCCTCCCGCCACCAACGCAGTCACCAACTCGGCCGCGGCCATTGCACTTTTGGGACTGTCCGGCCGGCTCCACGAAGTTCCGGTTCCCCCCGGCAACTACAGTCGGTTGAAAGCCGTCGCGAAGCACCTGCTGTGGCAAAGTCAGGAGGTGGGCTTTGGGGGCAAGACACGATTGCAGCAATTGGAGATCAGCGGCAAGGAGGCCAAGCCCAAGACCCTGGTGGAGGAGATCAAAGGCTATGAACTCGCCGCCGACAACAAGAAGCTGTTGGTGAGGAAAGGCGACAGTTTTTATGTCATCGCCAGCGACGCCGCCGCACCGGCGAAATTGGATGAAGCGTTCGACCTGGGCGGCTGGACTTTTTCGATCGTGCCCCGACAGGAATGGCGCCAGGTCTTGACGGAATCCTGGCGGATGTTGCGGGACTATTTTTATGATCGCCAACTCCACGGGCTCGATTGGCAGGCCATTCTCCAGAAATACCTGCCGCTGGCCGAGCGCATCAGTGATCGCAGCGAGTTGAGCGAAGTGATCTCTGAAATGGCGGGTGAACTGTCCGCCCTGCATATCTACGTGCGCTTTGGGGATGTCCGCGAGGGTGTCGACCATATTCCGACGGCTTCCCTTGCCGCGCGCTGGCGGCGTCCGGCGTCGGAGGGGCCCTGGCAGATTGAACATATTTACCGGAGCGATCCCGATTATCCGTCACGCCTCGCCCCGCTGGCGCGACCGGAACTGCCGCTCAAGGAAGGCGACCGTATTATCCGCATCAACGGGCGCGACACCGCGCCGCTGAGTCATCCGGAGATGTTGCTCCGAAACCAGGCCGGCAAACAGGTGCTCCTCGAGGTGCAGTCCGACAACCCTTCCACGAACCGCTCCGTGGTGGTCAAACCGATCACGGCCGAACAGGCGGGTCAGCTGCGGTATTCGGAGTGGGAATATACCCGTCGTCTGGCGGTGGAACGTTTGGGCTCGAATCAAATTGGCTATGTCCATCTCCGGGCGATGGGCGGTGAGAATATCGCCGAGTGGGCCCGGGAATTCTATCCCGTCTTCAACCGGCCCGGCCTCATCATTGACGTCCGCAATAATCGCGGGGGCAATATAGATTCCTGGATTCTGGAGAAGTTGATGCGCAAAGCCTGGTTTTACTGGCAGCCCCGCGTGGGCCAGCCGACCTGGAACATGCAATATGCCTTTCGGGGTCACGTCGTGGTGCTGTGCAATCAACGGACCGCCAGCGATGGCGAGGCGTTCGCGGAGGGATTTCGCCGACTGGGACTGGGCCCGGTCATCGGCACCCGGACCTGGGGGGGCGAGATCTGGTTGAGCGCGAGTCGCTGGCTCGTCGACGGTGGCATGGCCAGTGCGGCGGAGATGGGTGTCTACGGACCCGAAGGCGCCTGGCTCATCGAGGGACACGGCGTGGATCCCGACCGGATCGTCGAAAACCTGCCCCATGCCACCTTCGATGGCCGCGATGCCCAATTGGAGGCAGCCATTGAATACCTGCAACAACAGATCGCCCGGAATCCGCGGCCGGTTCCGCCCGTACCTCCGCATCCGGTCAAGCGATTCCCTAAATAAGATCCGCGGGTTTGGACTGGCCGATCGGGTCGCGCTTCAGGGCAAGGTTCGGGCCCGGTAGGCCTGGTAATCGGCGGCGGGCGTCACGATGAATTCGTAGGAACCGAGTACCGGTTGGCCGGTCCAGAGCGGTATCCAGACAATCAGATCGTTGGAGCCTTCCAACACGTGAGTGACGGCGGGGTTTCCCACCAGGATGAAGCGGACGGCACCATCGCACTCCTTAACGAATCCCAAGGCCGGCTTTGTTTCGTCCATCAGTTGGAGGATTTGCACCGGCCGCGTCGCCGTGCCTTCGTCGTTGGTGACTTTTAAACTATAGGTTCCGAAAGCGCCGGCCTGGAGATTGCTCAGCACCAATTCGGGGTTTGTAGTGGTCGCGACATGGATGGCGTCCCGATACCAGTCCAACTGCAGGGAATCCCGGCCACTGACAGCGGCATTTAAAGTGACGGTGGAGCCGATGCGGGCGGGGCGGAGGCCCACCTGATTGGGACAGGTCACGGAGGGCGGCGGACAAAGCTGGGTGCTGCTGAAGGCGCGCATGGAGTAGTTGACGGCACACAACCCGGTCGCTCCCGCCTTGCCCGCCACCACCACTTGATAAGAATCCCCGCCCCGGGCGCAGAAAGTCACCCGACTCGTCCGGACGCCCGGCGATGAAGGATCATCGTCATTGACCACGATTTGCCGTAGGCCATTGAACGGATCCCGATCGCCGACGTCGTCGTGATAGACCGCGAGGATGGTGTCGAAGGTGCTTAAGGAAGTATCAACCGTCACCATACCCTCCGTTTCCGCGATCAATTCATACCACATCGAGCTTGTGGCCGTGATCTCGTCACCAGGCAACGGCTCCCCGATTTCCCGGGTGGCGCCCTCGGTGCGGAACACCTGTTGTCCCGTCACGCCGGCGCTCAATGAAAGCGGGCTTCCGCGGCTGCGGACGCTGGTCTGTCCGTGGCGCGGGCGGCTGGCGACCTGACGCTGCAGGTCCGAAAGCCGGTCCGTCGCCTGGATGTCGGCGTCACTGTTGTCGTTCCGGATATAAAGTTGAAGTTCCACCGGATCGGGATACGTGACCCGCAGGCTGCCATCGGCGTAAAATTGCCGGATGGTGGCCTGATATCTTCCGACCTGTTCCCGGGCAAAATTGGAAATCACCAGATTTCCCAAAATATCCGACAGGACCAGTCGGCCACTGCGCCGCCAGGTGATTTCCCGACGGACGGATGCGGGGTCAACGACCAGATTCAATCCCAATATTCCTCCGGATCCCGGCCGCAGGTTGGCGCTCAGTTGGGTGAGGTCGGCCAGGACGACTTTCTGTTCGGTCGGCTCCAGGCTCCACGACAGCACAAAATCACCGTCGATGGAATCAGCGGAATCAATGGCCACATAATAGGTCTGTCCGCCGATGGCATTGAATTGGAGTCGACTGGCGATCTCACCCGCGGTGGAGTTGTCGTTATCGTTGGCACGAATGACCAGCAGGTTGGCAATCTCGATGGCCAGATCGGGATTTTTTCGGCGATAAACGGCCAGTCGGGTATCCATGCCACTGCCGTAGGTTTCCAGAGTGGCCACGCCGCTCACCACGGGAGTCCATTGGATCCATTGCGAGGCCATCGCCGGGAAACCGGCGTGGGCGGGTTCCCCGGGCTCGGCACTGCCCTTGGCCAGCGAACCCCGATTCGAACCCGCCAAACCGGTCAGTTGGTGGGTCGACGCCGGGCCGACGGCGGCCGCAAAAGCATCGCCGGACGGCAACAGGGGAATATCGGGGATCAGCGATATGGGCTTCGATTCCACCGCGTGGATGCCATCCGAAACCAGGACGGTGTACCGGCCGCCGTCCCGGACCTGGATCGGACTCCGAATGTAGGTGCTATTCGTCGCCCGGGGGATGATGGCACCATCCTTCAACCATTGATAAGTCACCGGCGCCAGACCGGCGGCCTCGACCGCAAAGGTTGCCGACCCGCCAATAGGGACGGGATCGGTGGGACCGGATGGCCCAGAGGCAAAATTGATCCCACTCAAAGGCAGGCGCGGATCGGTCAGAACCTGGATCTGAAAGCTGCATGAAACCGCCGGGTTCAAACCATCATCCGCGATGCAGGTGATCGGGTGAATGCCGAGCGAGAGGCAACTGCCCGGCGGTACGGAATACTTCAGCGTCACCGGACCGCACCCACCGGTGACCACGGCCTGAAAGGTGACTACGGCACAATCCCTGCGCGTGTAAATCAATTGATCCCGGGGACAGACGACGAACCGCGGCGACTGGATCGTCAGCGTCGCACATTGGCTCACCTGTTGGCAGGCGTCGCTCACCAGAACGCAGTAGGTCCCGGCATCCGCGGCAACCACGGAGTTGATCGCATACGAATCTTGGATCTCTCCGTCAAGAGGAACGCCATTCCGGGTCCACTGGTAGGTGAAGGGGCCGTCGCCGCTCACCGTGGTGTGGAAGCGGACGCTCTCTCCGGGGCATGGACTGAGGGATTCCAGCGGTGTGGCGGCCAGCGCCTTCACCACCGAGAGGGTGGCGCATTGGGCGACCTGATTGCACTGGCCCCGAACCACCACGCAATATTTGCCGGCGTTGCTGGCCTTGGGAGCGTCGACGTGCAAATGATTTTCGGTGGCACCGGGAATGATGACGCCATCCCGGGTCCATTGGTACGAGAAGGGGCCGGTGCCGCCCGCGGTGGTGTCAAAGGTTACCGACTTTCCTGGACAGACGGTGAACGAGGACAAGGGCTTTGCGGTGGTCGGAATCGCCACCGTCAGCTTGCCGCACTGGCTGATCTTGTTGCAAAAGCCCTTTACCGTGACGCAGTACACGCCGGCGTCGGCTGCCGAGACGGAATCAACGACGAGGCTGCGGTCGTTGGCGCCGGGGATGACGACGCCTTCCCGGGTCCATACGTAGCTGAAGGGGCCGGTACCGCCAGCGGTGGTGGTGAAGGTCACCGACTCACCTGGACAAGCAGTGAGGGAATTTAAAGGCGTTGCGGTGGTCATATCCGCCACCGTCAACTTGGCGCATTGGGTGGCGCTGTTGCAGAGTCCCTTCACCGCGACGCAATACTCGCCGGCGTCGGCTGCCGTGGCGGAATCGATGACCAAGGTGCTGCCTTTGGCGCCGGGAATGACCACGCCGTCCCGGGTCCATTGGTAGCTGAACGGTCCCGTCCCCCCGGCCGTCGTGCTAAAGGTCACCTTGCCTCCCGGACAGGTCGTTACGGACTGGAGGGCGGTGGTCTGGGTTGGGTCGGCGAGGGTCAGTGTGGCGCACTGAACGACCTCATTGCACAGACCTTGAACGGCCACGCAGTATTTACCGACGTCGATCGCCGAGACGGAGTTGATGGTGAAACTGCTGTCCTTGGCGCCGGGAATGACGACACCGTCCCGGGTCCATTGATAGGCATACGGACCTGGGCCACTGGCCACGGTGCTGAACGTCGCCGGTGCCCCGGAGCAAACCGTGAGGGAAGTCGGTGGAGTGGCACTGGTCGGCGGCAGGACGGTCAACGTAGCCACGTCACTGACGACGGATCCTCCCGGATTCGTGACGACGACCGAGTAGTCGCCGGCCATCGTTGGCGAGGGATTGCTGAGGCTCAATGTGGGTTTGGTCGCCCCGGAGATCGGAATGCCATTTCCGAATTGCCATTGATAAGAGACAGGTGTCGAGCTGGTGGCCGCGACACTGAAGGTGGCCGTCTGACACCGCGCCACGATCTGGTTGGCGGGCTGCTGGGTTATCACCGGCCTTTGGGCTCCGGCGCAATCACTGGGAGTGAAAACCTGGATCCAATTCGCTGCCGGGGAACGGGACACCAGGAATCCCGCACCCAGCGGTATGAAAGTGTCGCCACCGGTGAGCCATTGACCGTCCTGTGCCTTGGCGATGACGGTGCCATCCGGCGTGAGGACCTGGACCACAAGCGATTCGCCGGCTTGGGGCAAGGGGAGCCCGAGTTCGGGGCCGTCCAATTGGCCTTCGACAGGAGCCATGGACGCGCGGCTGCCATAAAGGGTTGCCCCCTGAACTCCTCCTGGGATTGGGTTGCTCAGCGTGCCTTGGGGAATCTCCCCGATCAGGGTGATGGAACTAATCCCCTGGCCCTTCCAGGTAATGGCTTCGCCGGGATTGATCACCACGGGGCCGGCGGGCGTGGTCCAACCCGTGCCGATTTGCCAGACAATGGGGTCGCCGAATTGCTGCTTCGCTTCGTCGTAGCGTTTGATCGCGGACCCCGCCGCGGCATCGGGCAGTGGCAGCAGGGTGTTGAGGTCGTTGTTCACCCCGTTGAACGGCAGGGCGATCAGGCGGTTTTGTCCTTCCGGAAGGAACAGGACTGCGTAGCCCACAATGTTGGGGGAACAGGTTCCGTCCACCACGGAAACCGTGCGAAAAAACCGCTTTCCCTGCCCGGGATTCACCGTCAAGGGAGACGTCGCACCGGCGACGTCGGTCCATTGAATTGGGGCATTATTCAGGCTGCTGGTCGCCTGGAGCTTGCAGCTGGATCCCGGCCAGGTGACCCGGACCAGGTCGCCCGTCCGCTCAATGGCCAGGGGACCGCAACTGGCGGCGACGCGCAAGGCCAGGGCGAGCCCGAAGAGCAGCAGCCACTGCACCACACGGGCGGCGACGCGGATCTGCCGATGCCCAGCCGGCTGGGCATCGGTCCCGGAGGAGAAGAGAAAGCATTTCATAACCCTTTGTCGCTGGAGCCACGTCGCCGCTCAACACCGGATGGCGAGCCGGCGTCAGGCGACTGAATGTTGAAGACCGGAGCGCAACTCAGATTAGGCCCGGAGCTATTTTCCAGCAATCCTATTCCAAGAGGCATTCGCAGGCCGCCCGGACATCGTCTTGCGGAAGGGGCGGATTCGTGGCCACCTAGGCCCCGACACTTTATCATTTCCAGCTTATGAATTGCCGTTTCTGGTCGTCTCTTCTGGTTTCCGGTCTGACTTCGCTCCTACTCCAGGGCGCCGGTCCGGCGTCCTCACCCGTGCTCGCACGGGGTGCCACCCTGCACAAGGTCTCGTCGGAATTTGAATTCACCGAAGGCCCGGCCGTGGATCGCCTGGGCAACGTCTATTTTACGGACCAACCCAAGGACCGGATCCTCAAATGGACCCCGAATGGCACGATCACCACCTACCTCCAGCCCGCCGGCCGGGCCAATGGCATGTACTTCGATCACCACGGGAATCTCCTCGCCTGTGCGGATGGATTGAACCAACTGTGGTCCATTTCCCCCTCCAAGGAAGTCACGGTCCTGGTCAAGGATTTCGAAGGCAAGCTCCTCAATGGTCCAAATGATGTCTGGGTGCGTCCCGACAACGGTCTCTATTTCACCGATCCGATGTACCCGCGGCCGTATTGGAATCGCGGTCCCGCTGCGCAGGGCGGCGAACATGTCTATTTCGTCCCTGCGGATCGCAAGTCGATCCAACGCGTGA
>JAYTHD010000070.1:0-11187 GCA_043732975.1 Verrucomicrobiota bacterium | reverse complement strand
GAAAGAGGCGATTGGCTGCCTATTTCACCGTTATCTTGCTCAGGTCTTCGCGGGCCGCCGGCCATTTGAGATCCATGGCCTCCATGGCTTCAACCACTCTCCGGGCGATCACCAGATCGCGATACCATTTCTTGTCGGCCGGTACCAGATGCCAGCGGGCCGCCTGGGTGGAACATTTATTGAGCACGTCCTCGTAGGCGTCCATGAAGCCATCCCAATGCTCCCGCATTTTGAGGTCACCGGCTTCGAATTTCCAGTTCTTGTTCTTGTCCTGAAGGCGTTCTTCCAGACGCCTGGCCTGCTCATCGCGCGAGATGTGGAGGAAAAATTTGAGCAGCGTATAGCCGTTTTCGACCAACTGATGTTCAAAGGCATTGATCAGATCAAATCGACTTTTCCACACCTCCTTGGGCCGCAATCCCAGCACGCGCACAATCAAGACATCCTCGTAGTGCGACCGGTTGAAGACGCCAATTCGCCCGTAATGAGGGACGACACGGTGAATTCTCCAGAGAAAATCGTGGGCCAATTCCTCGCTGGTCGGTGCCTTGAAGCTGATCACCTCGGTACCCGCGGGATTGACGGCGTCCAGCAGCGATTTGGTGGCGCCGTCCTTGCCGGAACAATCCATGCCCTGAAGGATAACCAGCAATGCCCGGTCGGTGTTGGCGTAGAGCTTGTCCTGCAGGACGCCGATCCGGGCGCGCAGTCGGGCGGTTTCCTCCGCGGCCTCCGCCTTCCCCCAACCCTCGGTGAAATCGGTCCTGAATTTGCTGAGCCGAATCTTCGGCTTGATGACAAGGGGCTGATCCATTCCGGACGATTAGCAGGGGCATCCCTTCAGGGCAATCGCGTCCGGCCGCGGGTCCCGGTCCGCAGCCGGCGGTACTGCCGGTCCAGTTCCTCGGGGGACGCGCCTTGCTTCCAGGCGATCTGAAGTCGGGCCAGCAGCCACCAGGTCGGCAACACCCCTCTCGAACGGAAGGATCGCCCGCTGGTGGATACCGCCGGGGCCAGCAACTGAAGTCGCCCCAGCCGTTGCAGTCGCCGGCAGAGTTCAAACTCTTCCATCAACGGCAGCGGTGGAATCCCTCCGATCAGCGCCAGGGAATCACGGCGGACAAACAAGGCCTGATCGCCCAGAAGTTGGCCGGTCAGGGCAAAGTAGGCACCGGAGCGCCAGCGGGCCGTCGAACGCAACAACCAGGGACCATCGCGAAAGCATTTGTGGAAACCGCCGCCCACGACATCGGTGCGGCCGCCGCCGCTTGCGGTCGGGTGCTGCAAGGCACCGATGATCGCCTGGCCGGCCCCGGGCGGCAGCCAGGTGTCGGCGTGCAGGAGCACGATGCAGTCGCCGGTGGCCACGGCCGCTCCGGCACGGAGTTGGGTGCCACGACCGTCCGGTCCGCTGAGCCAACGACAGCCCTGGGCGCGGGCAATCGCCTCCGTTGCGTCATCGCTGCCACCATCGCTGACGACAACTTCTCCCACCTCCGGCACGGCCCGCACATGTTGCAACGTCGCCGCGAGGCCCCCGGCCTCGTTCAACGTGGGAATGACGACGGACAGCCGCATGGGCGCCTCAGCTGGGGCTGCGGGGGCGCCCGGGCGGTGCCTCCCACCGTGCGGAACGTCACGCAAGCGAGGGTTGGTCCCGGCCATCAAATCTGGCTGAGCTTCAGCAGTTCCTTGACCCGCGACAGCACTTGCTCCGAGGTGGTCTTCGTGGTGACCTGCAGGCCAAAGCCTTCGCAGCAGAAACTCGCCACGACCGCGCCGTGGACCATCGCGGAGCGGATATGACCGTCGACCGATCCGCCCTTCGACGCCAGATAGCCCATCATCCCGCCGACAAATGAATCACCGGCTCCGGTGGGATCGACGACTTTTTTGAGCGGGTAGGCCGGCGCCACAAAGAGGCCCTTGGGCGAACTCAGCAGGGCGCCATGTTCGCCCTTTTTCACGATCACATATTTGGGCCCCAGTTTATGCAATTTGGGGAGTGCCGCCACCACGTTGTCCTCCTTGACCAACTGGCGGGCTTCCGAGTCGTTGAGCACCAGGCAATCAATGCGCTTCAGCAGCCGGAGGACTTCGTCGAGGGCGATGTTCAGCCAAAGATCCATCGTATCGGCGACCACGAACTTCGGTTTCCGGAGTTGATCCAGGACGCGGTTTTGTACTTGCGGCGAAATGTTGGCGAGCAGGACATAGCCGGTGGACTCGCACGGGCCGGGCAGGGCGGGCATCCAGCCATCGATCACACCCAGAACGGTCTCGATGGTCCGCCGATTATTCATGTTCACCTCGTATTCTCCCGACCAGTGGAAGGTCTGGCCCTGCTCGATTGATTCGAGGGCATCGAGGTTGATCCCGTGTTTGCGAAAGAGGTTGATGTACTTGCGGGGGAAATCGCCGCCGACGACACCCACGAGCTGGACGGGACTGAAGAAACTGGCGGCCACGGCGGCATGACTGGCCGAGCCGCCGAGGAGCTTCGGATTTTCCGAATAGGGAGTCTTGATGGAATCGAGTGCGGTGGTGCCAGCGATGAGGACGCTCATGAGAATGTCAGAATAATGAGAGTTGATCCGTAAAACAGTACTTTTTGGCGCCGAAGCGCCGGGGCGGGATTCTATCGGTTCGCGTCCACTGGGGAAACGGAATCCTGGAAAAGAAATCAGACGGGGCCGGCCATCCAATGATAGGCCATCACCGAGAACAACATGCCGGCGACGCCCACGATGGTTTCGCAAACGGTCCAGGTTTTCAGCGTCTGCCCCACCGTGAGGCCCAGGGAATCCTTGACGATCCAGAAGCCGGAATCGTTGAGATGTGACAGGAACAGGGATCCGCAGCCAATCGCGCAGATGATAAGGGCCACCTGATGGGGATTGAGCTCCGGATGCTGGATGAGCACCGGCGCGAGCAGTCCGGAGGCGGTAGTGATGGCGACCGTCGCCGAGCCCGTGGCGACCCGGATGAAGGCGGACGCCAGCCAGCCATAGAGGATCGGGCTGAGATGGGCCTGGGTGCCCAGATTGCCGATGGCCTCCGCGACTCCCGAATCCCGCAGCACCCGGGCGAAACCGCCGCCGGCACCGATCACCAGCAGCGTCATGCCCACCGGCGCGATGGAACTTTCCGTGAACTTCAGGATTTGTGACCCGGTATAACCGCAGTGCAACCCCAGGGACCACGAGGCGAACAGGACGGCGAAGAGCAGCGCCAGCGTGGGATGGCCGATGAAGGAGAAGATCTCGCGGAGATGATCCCCCTTCTTCCAGCAAAGCTCCCCCAATGTGCCGAGCAGCATCAATAGCACCGGCGAGAGGATGCTAAAAAGGGTGAGCCAGAATCCCGGCGCGCGAAAATTGGCCCCCGCACCCAACTTGGCGGGCAGGGACGGCGGATTGGCCTGTACGCGATTTACGATGAAGCGCGCATAGAGCGGACCGGCGATGGCGGCGGTGGGAATCCCGACGATGAATCCCCAGAAGAGGACCAGTCCCATATTGGCCTTCAGCGCCTCCACGGCCACGACCGGCCCGGGATGCGGTGGCATGATCCCGTGCATCACGGACAGACAGGAAAGCAGCGGCAGCGCCAGCCGGATGAAGGGCTGCCGGGTCTCGTGGGTGAGGGTGAGCAGGATGGGCAAGAGCAGAATGAGGCCGACCGCGAACCAGGTGGTTAGACCGACCGCAAGGGCGATTGCCATGATGCACCACTGAATGCGGTTGGGTCCGAAAAAGGCCGAGAACCGCTTGGCCAACACCTCCGCCCCGCCGGATTCGGCCAGCAAACGGCCGAGCATCGTTCCCAGCGCGATCACGGCGGCGGTGCTGGCCAGCGTGGCGCCGAGGCCGTCGCTGAAGGATTTCACCACTCCGAGATTTGTATAACCTGACGATTGACCGGCGGCGTTCAGAAGCACCTTGCCGGCGGCGTCGCGCGCCGGGACCCCCAGGAGCAGTACCGCCCCCAGGCCGACGGTCAGCGAGGCGAGCAGCAGCGAAATGAAGGCGTTGATGCGTGCCTTCGTGATCAGCAGCACGAGGCTCGCAATCGCAATCAAGGCGAGGACAATCAGTTTCCAGTCCTGGGGATTCATGGAGTGCTCCGAACTTGGCAGAGAGAACGCTGGCGAAAAATGGATTCCGTACGTCGCCGTCGATCAGTGCTTTTGGGGTTGCTGGCGCGCCCGCAGGTTCGCGCGTCCCGCTCCCCCTTCGTTCCCGGTGATCGAATGTCGCGGACGATGCGGAGCCGGACCGTGGTCTCGGTGTGGGTGTGAGGTTCCACGACTTCTCCTGTGCAAAATCGCCGTCTTGCGCTTTCTTGGGTCGGTGAGCAATCGAGCACCCAGCTTCCGGCCGCAGTCATCCCTGTTCCGGCGGATTGGGCGTTCACTGGTCGCCGCGCTGGTCCTTTGCAGAGTTGCCTGCGGCGTGTCCGCAATGAATCCCATCGAGGCGCGCGTCGGGCCCGTCCGGGTGGCGGTCGTCGCCACGAACATGGCTTTTGGAGCGGAGCACGTCGCCCGACCCTTCAACAGCATTTCTCTTTCCGCAGGTGGGCAACCTTACGAACCCGGCGGCGCGGGTTGGATTCGCTACACGAATGATGCCGGCCGGATCCTGGAGAATCGCCAGGCGGATTTCTCAATCCGGCACCGCCTGCGGCTGGGCTTCGACGGCGAGATCCTGGTGCCGTACCGCGCCTTTCCCACCAACGCCATCGAGCCCATGGGAAAGATCCAGATCGGGGATTCCGTTACGGTCGACAGCCGCCGGCTCACCCGCTCAGTTTCTGCAAAAGTGCGGCGCGTCCGGACGGAGGACTTCACGGTCGAGGTGGATTTTCCGGCCGCGAGCGGCGACTCCGGATCGCTGGTCACAACCCGGGACGGTCGATTCCTTGGTTTCGTCTCGGCGGCGATTCCGAAGATCGGCAAGGAAGCGGCGGGAAGCGCCATCTCGGTGCCGCCCATTTCCCCGATATTTTCTGCCGTCCCAACCCCGACCCCGCCGCCGCCGGGCGCGCCCCCCCGCGTCGGGGACTCGCCCGCCAAATAGGTTCGTCACCCTCGGGTCGCAGGCGGGGCCTGATTCGCGAAAACGATTTCGGCTAAAGACCGACCTTGGTGGAGGCGCGATCGTTAATCCACGGCACGTCCCGCGCGCCCTTGCGCGTTCCTCCCACCCCGGGGCGAAGGGTGTCCGGGTCCAGCCATTTGCGCAGTTCGGCGTGTCCGTCGGCAAAGGTAAATCCACTGGCACTGTTGTGGTAAAGCGCGGGGAGGTTGCCCCAGGAGTTGTCGGTTTGATCCACCAACACCAGCAGGTAGCCGTCATCGAGGCTGAGCTCCCGTTCGTCGGCAAAAACGAACTGGTTGGCGGCATTGCGGATTTGGGAGGTCTTCCGGTAGGTCCACCAATTCTGCTGCGTCAGGATGTCGGTGTGCCAGCTGGCCCCGTTCATGCAACCGTTCATCGAAATGCTGCGGGTCCGGGGAAGACGCCGTTGCCCGATCTTCACGAGGAACTGGTCGGCCGGGCATTTGTAAATGGCGGCGGATTGATTGTAATCCCAGAGCCGCCCCTTCGGTGGCTTGAGCAAGGCGAGATTGGTGCAGTCCTGGGGATTGGTCGCCACGCCGTTGGCATCCGCCAGGATCCATCCGCCGACCCAGCCTTCCTGATCCCCCGTCCCGTTTTGCACGAGGCGGTCTTGGTGGTCATCGGCGTACATGATCCACGCCAGGCTGAGTTGCTTGCCGTTGTTGATACATTTGACCCCGAGTGCCCGGTGTTTGGACTTCGCCAGGGCGGGCAGCAGCATGCCCGCGAGAATGGCGATGATCGCGATGACCACCAGAAGTTCGATCAAGGTGAAGGCCCGACGGGTTGCGGGCATCGTCGCGGGCAAATATTCGCGTTTCATCGGTAAACCAAGGATGCGAACCGGAGTCTCAGTCCAAGAACGGAGACTCGGCAAGTCCGAATCCATTTTGTTCAACCACGAATGAACACGAATCGGGCGAGGTCAAAACCAGGCGCATGGGACAGGAAAATACTCCATCACTGGCGATCGCTGCCGCGTCGCCCCAACTTCACGCCCCCGCCGCAAGGCACGGGCGAGGCCGCACTCCCGTCGCGCTGAACGCGCGCCGGGAAAAATGGGGCTGCGCGGCAATGCACTACAGCGACACTTTCAGAAAATGAACCACGGATGGCGCGGATAACGCTGATACGGAACCCCACTTTTCGAGTCGATCCGCGTTATCCGCGTCATCCGCGGTCAAAATTCTCTGGAAGTGTGGCTGTCGTGTCAGGTCAGAAGTTTCTGCCAGCGGTTCAGCTGCTTTTTGACTTCGCGGGTTCCGGGCGCGCCGGTGAGGTTGCGCCGGTTCATGGCGCCGGTGAGATCAAATGTCGCGAGGACGTCCGGGCCGAATTCCGGCGAAACACTCTGGTAGTCCGCCACCGACAGGGCGTTCAATGGCTTGCCGGCCTTTTCAGCCAGGGCCACCACAGCACCCACCGCATGATGCGCCTGACGGAAGGGCATGCCGCCGCGCACCAGATAATCCGCCAGATCGGTCGCCAACAATTGCGGATCACTGGCGGCGGCCGCACAGGCTTCGGGATTCACCCGGGTGTGGTCCAGCATGGCGCCGGTCAGCCGGACGCAGGCGCGGATGGTGTTTGCGGTGTCGAAGAGCCGCTCCTTGTCCTCCTGCAAGTCGCGATTGTAGGTCATGGGCAGTCCCTTCAAGAGCGTCAGGAGCGACACGAGATTTCCGATGACCCGTCCGGATTTGCCGCGGGTGAGTTCCGCGATGTCCGGGTTTTTCTTCTGGGGCATGAGCGAGGAACCCGTGGTGTAGGCGTCGCCAATGCGGATGAAGTTAAATTCGCTGCTGAACCAGAGAATGATGTCTTCGCTCAACCGGCTCAGGTGCACCGCCATCAAGGCGGCCGTCGCGCAGAATTCCACCATGAAATCGCGGTCGCTGACACCATCCATGGAATTCTGGGTGATCCGCGGCCGTCCGCGTTCGTCCACAAAACCAAGGCGAAGCGCCACGAATTCGCGGTCCAACGGAAGTGTGGATCCGGCGATCGCACCGGAGCCCAGCGGGCAGACATTCAGGCGATGGCGGGCGTCCCGAAGGCGTTCGGCATCGCGTTGAAACATTTCGACATACGCGAGCAGGTGATGCGCGAAGTAGACCGGTTGGGCCCGCTGCAAATGGGTGTATCCGGGGATCAGCACGGTGGCGTGCCGGGCGCCCAAACCGGTCAGCGACCTTTGCAGTCCGCGTATTTCGTCCGCCAGTGCATCCATTTCGTCGCGCAGCCAGAGCCGGACATCGACGGCCACCTGGTCATTGCGCGAGCGCGCCGTGTGGAGTTTGGCTCCGGCGGGAACCCGGCGGGTTAGCGCCGACTCCAGATTCATGTGGACGTCTTCCAGGCCGGGATCCCAGGTGAATCGTCCGGCTTCGATTTCCAGCGTGATCGCTGCAAAGCCGCCTTCGATCGCCTGGAGTTCCCCGGCGTTGAGCACGCCGATTTTATGGAGCATCGCCGCGTGCGCCAACGAGCCGCGGATGTCGTGTCGCCACAGTTGCCAATCAAAACTGATCGATTCCGAGAAGGCGGCGACGTCGGCCGCCGGCCCGGCCGAGAAGCGTCCACTGCGGGATACGGGAGATTTGCCGACGGAACCGTCCGCCACGGGAGCGGGGGTAGGGTGCGATTTTTTGGAGGTCTTTGCCATGTTGAACCGGGAGGAATACTGGCGGGAAAAGGCGGCGGCGGAAGCGTCAAAGTGGCCGATCACTAAAACGACACTTCCAAAGAATTTTGACCGCGGAGGACGCGGAGGACGCGGATGGACTCGAAAAGAAGGGTTCCGTAGCTGCGTTATCCGCGCCATCCGCGGTTCATTTTCTGAAAGTGTCGCTGAAGTGCTATGTGCCCCGGGCCACGGCCCAGACCACCACCTCCGCGGCACCCGCGGCCCGGAGCACGCCGGCGACGGCATTCGTGGTGGCTCCGGTGGTGAAGACGTCGTCCACCACGATCAGTCGCTGTCCCGTCAGATGAACGGGGCTCCGCAGGCGAAAGGCGCGCTGCACATTTTCGGCCCGCGCCGTCCGGCTGAGGGTGGTTTGCGTGGGCGTCGCCGTGATCCGCTGGACGAGGTCCGAGCGGAGGGGAACCTGGAGCGCCTGGGCCAGCGGTTCGGCCAGCAATTCCGCCTGGTTGAATTCCCGTTCGCGTTGTTTGACCGGGTGCAGCGGCACGGGAACGACTCCATGCCAGGGTTCCTCGGACGCTTGCAGCATCGGCAAGGCCTCCTGCAAAAGCAGGTCCGTCAAGAACGGTTTATACCACAGCGCCCGGCCGTATTTGAATTGATGAATGACCTCCAGCAGCGGTCCTTTGGCCTCGGCGGCGGCCCGTGCCCATGCAAAATGCAACATCAGCTCCCGGCAGTTGCTGCATTCGAATTCATGTGTGACCGCGCCTTCAAAGGGCAGACCGCACCGTTGGCAGTACGGCGGGCGGATTCGTCGGACTCGCTGCCGACAGTCAACGCCCACATAGCCTTCGGCAGCAATGGCGCGTTCTTCCTGGCAAATCTGGCAGACCGGTGGAAAGATCAGCGCCAGGACACTTTCCCACCACGATGGACGATCGGGCTCACTCATGCCGGACGGGACTTTGGGAGCATTCGCGCGAGCCACCAGGCACTGACGGCGAGGACTCCCAATGCGATCCAGCCGTCGTAGAGGCGGCTCGAACCCCAGACCGATCCCGAGCCCGCCAGGGGAGTTGTGCTGACAGTGACAAAGCCGTAGAACTTCAACCAAAAGATCCAGCCCGCGTGGATTCCGACTCCCAGCCAGAGACGGCCCGTCCTTTCCCTCGCCCACGCCAGCAGAAAGCCCGCCAGGGAGAGTGTCAGCAAACCGGGAAAGAGCTCACCGACGGAAGTAAAGCCCTGGAGCATCTGTCCCAGGGTGACGAAACCGGTCATCGCGGTTATGTGCTCGGGGTTGGGTGGCCGCTGAAAAAAATGAACGAACGCGTAAAGCCCGCTGGTCACCGCGGCGGCCGTCGCAAAGGAACCCGAGCGGCGCAGCGCTGAAAACACGGCGCCGCGAAACAGCAGTTCCTCCAGCAGACTGACGATCACGGCCGCACCGGTGGCATTGCGCAGATGTTTCCCCCAGAGTCCGGCGTCGGCCGTGATGTTCCAGTGTCGCGACCCGGCGGTGACGACGACGACGGCGGCGAGACCGAGCGAAGCCCAGCCCAGCAACCATCCACGGGCCCAATCGCTTCGCGAATGGGTCGTCCAGCGCGCGCCAATGGCGGCCCAGGAATTCGCCCCCAGAACGCGGAGCAACGGCCAAAGCCCGATCAACGCCAGGCCGAGCAAACAGCGATCGACGTACCGATGGAACGGTTGGTGGGCGATGGATGAACCGGGCCAGGCGGCCTGGACCGCGAACCAAATCCACGGCGACAGCCCGGCGGCGCCAACCAGAACGGCGGACAGATAGACCAACAAAGCCGGCAACGGCCCTACTCCATGGCCGCCGGGTCCACCCATTTGCCGTGTTCCTTGATCAATTCGACGAGGCGGTCCACGGCATCGGTCTCCGGGATATTGAACTTCACCGGCTTCTTGCCGACGTAGAGGTTGATCTTGTTGGGGGCGCCGCCCACGTAGCCGAAATCGGCATCGGCCATTTCACCGGGCCCATTCACGATGCACCCCATGATCGCAATTTTAACGCCCTTGAGGTGGACCGTGCGCGCCTTGATGCGGGCCGTGACGGTCTGAAGATTGAACAAGGTGCGACCGCAGCTGGGACAGGCGACGTAGTCGGTCTTGAACGAACGGCACCCGGCGGCCTGAAGGATGTTGAACGCCAGGCGCAAGGACTGACCGGCCCCGGACTCGCCCCGCACCAGGATGGCATCGCCCACGCCGTCCGCGAGCAGCGAACCCAGATTCACCGCCGCCCGGAGCAAGGCTACTTCCGGGGAGAGCGGGACGGCTGCGAAATCCAGACAGTCCTTGAGCAGGATCGGATTATGGCGGCCCAAGCCGTGGAGTTTGACTGCCAGCAATCGGAACGCCGGGATGACCGGCAACGCCACGCCATCGGCAACGGTGACCAACTGGGTGTCACACGGAATGGAGTCAATGAACAACGGTTGGGTGGGATCGATTTCCAGGACGTTGAGATCTTCGTAGATGCCTTCGGGCTTCACGTCCGCCTGTGGCCGGATTCGCGGAGCGACGTCGTCGAACGCCGCCTGCGTGAGCACCACGCGGACCGTCTGTTCGCCGCCACAGAAAACGTCGCCCAGATCCGCCTCGTCGGATTCCCGACGCTTGAAAACAAACGGATCCCACGGCACGGCGACCGGCGCGGCGTTGGCCGGCGCACCCGAAACCAGGGTGGGAATCTGTTCCAGCAGATCGTCGCAGACGGCGATTTCCCGCGGACTGTCCTCGGTGAGCGAGACGCGGATGGTATCGCCAATGCCGTCACAAAGCAGCGAACCGATACCGATTGCCGATTTGATGCGACCGTCTTCGCCTTCGCCGGCTTCCGTGACGCCGAGGTGGAGCGGGTAGTTCCAATCCGGTCCTTCCTGATCGAGGCGGGCCGCCAACAGGCGATAGCACTCGATCATGACCTTGGGATTGGAGGACTTCATCGAGAAGACGAAGTTATGGAAATCGTGGCGGCGGCAAATACGGGCGAACTCCAGCGCGCTTTCCACCATGCCGAGCGGCGTGTCGCCGTGCCGGTTCATGATGCGATCACTCAGGGAACCATGATTGGTCCCGATGCGCAGCGCCCGCTTGAGCCGCCGGGCCTCCAAAACCAGCGGCGTGAATTTTTCATCCATGCGCTGGAGTTCCGCCGCGTAGACATCGTCGGTATATTCCTTCACCGCGAACTTCTTGGAGTCGGCATAGTTGCCCGGGTTGATGCGGACCTTCTCAACCCATTTAACGGCCTCCATCGCGGCCTCCGGTTTGAAATGAATGTCGGCGACAATCGGGACCTGGCAGCCTTGTTGTCGGAGCTCAGCGACAATGTGCTGGAGGTTGGCCGCGTCCTTCACGGTGGGCGCGGTGATG
>JAYTHD010000069.1:0-6840 GCA_043732975.1 Verrucomicrobiota bacterium | reverse complement strand
GAATTTTCAAACAGGCTCTTAACGTCCGCGGCGTGTCTGTCTTGGGAGATTTCGACCTCACTCTCTTTCGCTGGCTGAATCAATCGTGCGCCAACCCGGTGCTCGATCCGATCATGCGCGCGCTCAGCGGCGAATACTGGATGTGGTGGCTGATCGCCGTCGCCGCGGCCTGGGGCCTGCTGCGCGGTACCGTCCGGGTGCGCTGCTTCATCGTCGTGCTCGTTACAGTCTTTCTCGTCGGCGAGGGACTCATCACGGGTCCGGCGAAAAAACTGTTCCAACGCCCGCGCCCCTTCGTCACCCACACCGAAACCCGACTCCCGCCCGGAACCCTCAAGGGTGCGAGTTTCTCCCTGCCCAGCGGACACGCGGCCGCCATCGCCGCCCTGGCCATCACGAGCGGTCTCTTTTTTCCCCGGAGTCGACGTGTCCTGCTGCCCCTCGCCGGCGGCGTCGGACTCTCCCGGATCTACAACGGGGTGCACTATCCCACGGATGTGCTGGCCGGTTGGGCGACCGGCGCGGCCTACGCCTGGGGCCTCGCCAAGGGGATGCAAGGACTCTGGTGGCACGGTGGACAACGTTGGTTTCCGCTCTGGTGGTCCAAGGTTCCCGACCTGCTGGAACCCGAGCGACTGATGACGCGCGATGCCATGGCCGGTCTGAAGGTGAACCTGGACCCGGCCACGGAACCGCTCCATTGGCTGCGCCTCGGCCGGGTGTTGATCATCGCCCTCATGCTGGGCCGGTGGGGTTACCAGTGGGCCCACGTCATCGATTTGAGCGAGGACGAGGCGTATCAATGGTTGTGGTCGAAGCATCTGGCTTGGTCTTATTACAGCAAACCCCCGGGCATCGCCGTCGCTCAATACCTCGGCACATCCATCGGCGGCGACACCGAATTCGGCGTGCGATTCCTTTCGCCGTTAATTTCCGGGATCGTCTCCTGGATGACGCTTCAGTTCCTCGTCCGTTTTGTCCCGGCGCGGACGGCGTTTTGGTCCCTCCTGGCGTTTTGCGCCGTGCCGCTGTTTGTCCTCGGTGGACTGTTGCTCACGGTGGATCCGTTGACGGTCTTCTTCTGGACCCTGGCGATGTTTGCCGGCTGGCGGGCGATTTTGGAAGATTCGACACGGCAATGGCTGCTGGTCGGGGTCGGGCTCGCCGGCACGTTTCTCTGCAAATACTTTTCGCCGTTTCTCATCGCCGCCTTCGCCCTGGTTTTCTGCGTATGGCCGCGCGCCCGCGGGCAATTGCGACGACCCGGGCCGTGGCTGGCACTGGGCTGCAACCTGCTGGCCACGATTCCCATCCTGCTGTGGAATCAGCAGAATCGCGGCGTCGGGTGGACCCACCTCATGGAACGCGGCGCGCTGAAGGAGCCCTGGAAATTCACCCTGCGCTTCTTCAACGACTTCATGGTCGTCGAGCCGATTCTGTTCAATCCCTTTTTCTTCCTCGCACTCGTCCTCGCCGTGGTGGTTTACGCGCGACGCCCGGCGCGGTTGGAAGTGGTGTCGCCGCGGGATCCGGACGGCGTTCTGTTGCGGTATCTATTGACCATGGGCGCGCCGGTCTTCCTTTTCTACCTCGCCTTCACTTTTCGCGGCCGGGTGCAGCCCAACTGGATCGCGCCCGCATTGCTGCCGCTCTTGATGTTCACCCTGATGGTGGGCACCCGTGTGCGTCGGGAGCCCCGGTTGGGACCGTGGTTTTTGTGGTTGTACCGGATCGGTGTCGTCCTCGTCCTGCCGGTGCTGGCGCTGGCGCATGAAACCAACTGGGTGTCCAAGATCGCCGGCCGCCCCCTGCCCGCTCCGATCGATCCCCTCCGCCGCACCCGTGGGTTTCGGGAGACGGCGAGACTGGTGGGCGACCTCTATGCCCCCCTCGCCGCCTCGGGGCGTCCCACCTACATCCTGTGTCATCATTACGGCTATGCCGGCGAGTTGAGTTTTTATCTGCCGGCGGCCCGGGCCCGGGTGGGCACCGCCGATCCACTGGTCTACGTCCGCAAGTTTGACACTCCCAATAATCAACTCTGGTTCTGGCCGGAATACGAATACCGCCACAAGCAGGGCGCGGATTTTCTGCTCGTCTTCCAGTCGGACGAACCGCTGGTCATGCCCGTCGATGAATTGAAGACCGAGTTCAATCAGGTGGAAGATCTGGGCGAATTCCCGGTGCTGTACCGGGGACGGGAATTTCATCGACTGCACCTCTTCATCGGCCGTGGGCTTCGTTGAACTGCCGCTCCGGAACTATGACCTGACCGCCACGCTGACGGGTGGCCAGGCCTTTCGCTGGCGGGTGCGTGACGGTGGCTGGGAAGGCGTCGTGGCCGGCCGCTGGGTGCGTCTGGAGGCGAGCGGGCCCAACCTGCGGATCACCTCGGCGACAGGCGAGGCGGCCGGGCCAGGGTTGCATCACTATCTGGCCTTGGACGAGGATTTGCCGGCCATTCTCGCGACCTTCCCGCAGGACGCCGTGCTGGCAGCCGCCACGCAGGCGGTGCCCGGACTCCGCCTGCTGCGGCAGGATCCGTGGGAATGCCTGGCGAGTTTTATCCTCAGTTCCACGAAGCAGATTGTCCAAATCCAGGAATGTGTCCGCCTGCTCTGTCAGCGTTTTGGCGAACCCATTCCGGCAGGCGCCGCCGGCGAAGGAACCGATTGGGCCTTCCCGCCCATCCGTGTTCTGGCCGCCGCCAGCGAGGCGGAACTGCGCGCCTGCAAACTGGGCTTTCGGGCCAAATACCTTCGCGAAACCGCCCGCCTGCTGGACGCCGGCGAAATCTCCCTGGAACGAATCGCCACGCTGCCCACCCCGCTGGCCCGCGCCGAGTTGGAAAAGTTCACCGGGGTTGGACGCAAGATCGCCGATTGTGTCCTGCTCTTTGCTTATGGGCGTCAGGACGCCTTTCCCGTGGACGTCTGGGTGCAACAGGCGTTGCATCGCCTTTATTTCCCCCGCCTGCGCCGGGTCTCTCCGCAGCGGTTGCTCCGCTTCAGTGAAACCTACTTTGGGACCCACGCCGGCTACGCGCAGCAATACCTGTTTCAGTATGCGCGCAGCATTTTGGGCCGCCGCTGGTGGGAGACGGCGCCTGAGAAAAAGACACCTCGGGCTACCGGTTATTGAGATAGGGTTGCGTTGCTGCGCAACCCCTTTATCCCCGGCGCGCGTTCAGCGCGACGGGAGAGCGGCCTCGCCCGCGCCTTGCGGCGGGGGCGGGAAGTTGGGGCGACGCAGCAGCGATCGCCCTACCGGTGATGGGAGTCAGGGCTGCGCAGCCGGCTTAAAAGCCACACACACCGCTGGTGCCCCAATTCCGGCCCGACCTCCACCTCAGAACGTCACGACCTGACCCTTCGTGGGCACGATGACTTCCGCCGTCGGCCGTTCGAGTCGGAGCGCTTCGCCAAACGCCAGCGCCTGGGGTTCATCCCCATGAATGACGGTGATCTTTTTGATGTCCCCCGTGATCCGCCGGAAATAGGCGAGGAGTTCGCTGCGCCCGGCGTGACCGGAAAAGGAATCGATCCGGCCGATCTGCGCCCGCAGCGTCTTGGGTTCACCGTGAATGTTCACCGGATTGACGCCGGCGAGAATCTGAGCTCCCAGGGTATTCTCCGCACAAAAGCCAACGAACAGGATGAGGTTATTGGGATCCCCGCCGTGATTGGCCAAATGATGGCGGATCCGGCCCGCTTCCGCCATACCGCTGGCGCTGATGATCACGCAGGGGCCTTTCATTTCATTGAGCGTCTTCGACAGGGCCACGTCGCGGATATACACCAGGTTGGCCAGGCCAAAGGGATTGCCGTGTTCCTGCAGGTATTTGTAGGTTTCCTCGTCGAAGCACTCGGGATGCAGACGAAAGACCTCCGTGGCATTCACACTCAGGGGGCTGTCCACATACATGGGGACCACCGGTATTTTTCCGGCATCGACCAGCTTGTGGAATTCATACACCAATTGCTGCGTGCGACCGACGGAGAAGGCGGGAATGATCACCTTGCCGCCCCGCTTCAATGTCCCGCCCACCAGACGTTCGAGTTCTTCCAGGGAGTTCGGGGCGTCCTGATGTTCGCGCGCTCCGTAGGTGCTTTCGATCTGGAGAAAGTCGACATGCTCCACCACATCCGGATCCCGCAGGATGTCCTGTCCCGGCCGGCCCACATCCCCGCTGAAGAGAAAGCGGAACTTGCGGCCCTCCTCCCGCACATCGAGCACCACCTGGGCCGAACCGAGGATGTGTCCCGCGTCCCGAAAGGTGAGGGTGACGCCGTCGGCGATGGGCATCGGCCGATCATAGTTGAAGGAGACGAACTGCCGAATCGCCTTCTCGGCGTCCACGGCGCTGTAGAGCGGCTCCACCTTGGGGAGTCCCTGTTTGGCGCGCTTTTTAGTAATGTACTCGGCATCCGCCCGCTGGATTTCCGCGGAATCCACGAGCATGATGGCGGCCAGATCGCGGGTGGCGAAGGTGCTATAGATGTTTCCGGAATAGCCCTTTTTGCAGAGATTGGGAAAATTTCCCACGTGATCGATGTGGGCGTGCGAGACCACGGCACAATTCACCGAGGCCGGATCGAAAGTGAATTCGCGATTGCGCTCCATCGCCTCGCTGCGCCGCCCCTGGAAGAGCCCGCATTCCAGGAGAATCCGCTGCCGATTGACCTCGATGAGGTACATCGAACCGGTGGTGGTCCGGGCGGCCCCGAGATAGTGGATGAGCATGCTTCCAGTGAAGACGGCAGAACGGCGCGAGGCGAACGGATTTTCGACAGGGATCCATCGGCCCGAAAAAAAAGACCGGAAAGCATGAGGCTTTCCGGTCCTGACAGCGGGCACCGGGGTGACACACGGTTTCACCGCCGGCACCCGCCGCAATCGCCCCCACTCAGGGGCGAAAAGTGACCCCGATTACTTCTTCAAGCGGAGGAAGAGTTGCGAGGCCGTCGTGGGAACGGTGGCCGAGTTGGCACCCGCACCCGCAACCGCGGTATAAGTCCCGCCGAGGGTCGGGCTGCTCTGGAGCGTGTAGCCCGAGCCCGCCCAGGTGAGGGAGATCGCACCCGCACCACGCGTGACGGCGATGGTCGGAGCCGCCGTCGCGACCACCAGGTCGTCAAGCGACTTCCCAGCGGCACCACCGATGGCAATCGCGGCCGCCTCACCGGCCGGCAGGGCGCGAGCCCAGACGGCGAAGTCATCCATGACGAACTCAATCTGGGAGCCGCCACCATCGGTGTAGATGCCCGTGCCGTCCTGACCGATGTTGAAGGCATAACCCAGATCATCGGTGTTGATGTTGCCCTTGGTCGCGATGGCCGTCGAATCGTTGAGATTGCCGTCCACGTAAGAGTTGACGATGCTGCCCGAACGCGACACCGAGACGATCAGGTTATGCCAGGCGCCATCGCCGACATTGCTGCCCGGGGTCTTGCTGAACTTGTCACCACTGCCATTGGGGCCGGTGATGTTGACCCGGTAGGTCTTGCCGCCCTGGGAGAAGACGCCCCAACCGCGGTTGTTGCTGGAAGCCCAGTTCTTGTTGGAGACGTAGGGCTGGTCATCCGCCTGATCCAGCGTCTTGACCCAGAATGAGACCGTGAAATCGGTCGTGTCGCTGAATTTCAACGCCGCCGGATAGCCGAGGCTAACGTAGTTGTTCACCGAGCCATCCTTGAGCGTCTTGATCCGGACACCTTTGCCAAAGAGCGCCGTCTCGAAGGTCGGGGAGCCGAACGCTGAGCCATTCGCATGGTTCACGGTGGCATCCAGCAGGTCGCCATCAAACTTGAGGTGCACGGCAAGGGCATCATTGACCGGAATCGTGGTCGGAGGAGCGGTCACCGTGACGACGGCGGCCGTGCTGGTGACCTTGCCGCCCGCGTTGACGACATCCACCGTGTAGCTGCCGGCATCCGCCAGCGTGGCCTTGCTCACCGCATAGGTGGCGCCCGTGGCCCCTTGAATCGGGTGCGTGTCCTTATTCCATTGGTAGGTGAGACCGGTACCGGAGGCATCGACCTTCAGGCTGAAGGCCAGGCCCACAAACGCAGACGCCGAGGCCACGGGACCGGCGTTGATCTTCGGGGGATCCACCACCGTGATGCTGTAAATGCCGAGATTGTCGATACCGAAGTACCAACTGCCCGTGCCCGCCTGGGCGAAACGGAACCGGACGGTCTTCTGATTCGCCGCGCCCGGGAGCGGGTAGAATTCGACGCGCTTGGACTCGATCGGGTCATCATTCACGCGGGCCTGGATGAAGGGCGCGAGATCCGCAGTGATCTTGGCACCGATGAAGGCGCCATAATTGTGGCCGACATCCTCGCCGGTCACGGGATCATTGTAGATCGCCGTGTCGTTGTTCGCGGCATTGAAGGTCGCCACGGCGTCCACCTTGCCCTGCGCATCGAGGACGATGTCGGGGCCGTCGAGGAAGTAGGCGATCGGGAGCCAGGTCTTGCCGGCGTCGATCGAGTATTCGACGGCACCGATGCTGTCCTGGTTCTGCTCGTAGATGCTGTTGAAGGCAACGTAGAGACTGGACTTGCCGGTCAGGTCATAGTCCTTGGAGAAAAGGTACTGGACCTGGCTGCCGCCACGATTGTCGGACTCGGCATAGCAGAATTTGCCCTGCACCAACTGATCGACGCGCTTGCCGTTGACGTAGCTCTCACCGGGTTGAAGGCGGCGGGGGGCATCCCACTTCGCCGCCAGCACGGTCGCACGTGAGATCACGGTCCAATCCAGATAGGAATCGGAATTCGGATTCAGCAGGTCGGTCTCGCCGGTCGCACCCGTGGTGTGGTTTTCGCGGACCCA
>JAYTHD010000068.1:0-19807 GCA_043732975.1 Verrucomicrobiota bacterium | reverse complement strand
TGGTAGTGCATGTATAGCTTGCGCGAGAGTAGGTTGCCGCCGTTCTTTCTATCAATCAGCCCCTGTCCTGGCTCTTCAAGCCCGGGCAGGGGCTTTTTGTTCCAGAAATCCGCCTCCAACAGACAAAATCCCCCGGTCAGGGGGGGCGACACTCACTTCTTGTCATTGTTCCGCCTTCAAGGAAACTTGTAGCGATGAAGCTGAATTGGAATGTAGAGATCCCTGGCGGGTCCACCAGATCGTCATGATGCCCAGGCGTGTGGATTCATGGATCGGACGCGGGTGCGGTCTTCTCATTTGTTTCTGGCTGACCATGTGGCCTGGCCATGCTGCCATGGTCAGGGACGCCTTCCGGACCCGGTTGACCCGGGGGCCTTGGTCAGGGGCAATTACGGAGACTTCCGCCGAGGTTCGGGCCAAGGTGGACATTTCACGCCGCCCCGTGCGCCTTTGGGTGAGTCGAAATTCCGGGTTGCTTCCAGCCAATATTTTGGGGCCCGTGTTTAGCGATACCAATCAAGCGGGCAACGTTGTTGGATTCACGGTACCCGGCTTAATCCCCGACACGAACTACTACTACGCCTTCGAAGTTGCCGGGGAGTTGGAGCGGGCCAAGGCCGGGCGGTTCCACACGTTTCCCCCGGCGCCGTCATCCTTCGAGTTCGCTTTCGCGTCCTGTGGCCGGACCGGGTCCATCAATGCCAGTTACGATTGTATTCGACGACATAGCCCCCTGTTCTTCCTCTGCCCCGGTGATTTTCATTACGAAGACGTGGATTCCAGTGAGGTCGCAAAATTTCACCGGGCCTATGACCGGGTTTTTGCCTCCCCGGTGCAGGCCCGGCTGTATCGGGATATTCCCCTGGTTTATATGTGGGATGATCATGATTTTTGCGGCAATAATAGCGATGATCGCGCTGTCGGGCGAATGGCGGTGCGGCGGGCCTATCAGGATTATTTTCCGCACTATCCCTTTTGGGACAACTCTGCCGCCGGCCCAATCGCGCAATCTTTTGTCGTGGGCCGGGTGAAATTCATCATCACCGATTTGCGGTCTCAGCGGGATCCCTCAGCAGCGGCGGATGGGCCGGGGAAGTCGATGATGGGTGCCGCGCAACGGGAATGGTGGCAACGGGAGCTGCTGGCTTCGCGGGGAGTCCATCCGCTGATCTTTTGGGTCAGTAGCGTGCCCTGGATCGGATCCATGGAGACGAATCATTATTGGCCCGTCACGGCCCGGGATTTTGGATATATCCATCATCAACAACTGAATTACGTGCCCACCACCAATGCCCGGCCAAATCGACCCGTCAACGTGGATTCCTGGGCGGCCTATGCCCACGAGCGGGCTGAATTGGCGGCCTTTGTGAAGGCCAACGACATCCATGGATTGGTCATTTTACATGGGGATATGCATGCACTCGCGGCGGACGACGGCACCAATTCGGACTATGCGCCGGGAGGTGGAGCCGCGATTCCGGTGATGGCGGCGGCGCCATTGGATCAAGAGGCCAGTCTGAAAGGGGGGCCGTATAGTCAAGGGCTCTATAAACCCCGTAAACACGAGGGTTGTTTTGGTTTGGTGACCGTGATGGATGGTGGTGGAGTCATTACGGCTCGCTTCAGCGGACGGAATAATGCGGATCAAGAGAAGATCACGCTGACCGTCGCGTTTACGGGGCGTTAGGGCCTGGGTGCCTATCCCCAGGTCATGTCCATGGAGCGGCTTGCGGCGGGCCCCATTCGGTGCCTTTCTCCTTGGGTGAATCCCCTCCCGTTGCTGCTTGCGTTCATCTGGCTGGGCCTGAATGCCGTCGTGGCGCTGGGTGCGGGTGCGACGGCGTCTCAGTGGCCGCAGTTTCGCGGTCCGGGAGGCGGAGGCGTGGCGCCGGACGACGCGCGTCCGCCGGTTTTCTTTGGTCCATCCAGTAATGTTCTCTGGAGAATCGCACTTCCGCCGGGAAACTCATCGCCAATTTTCTGGAACGATCGACTTTTCGTCACGGCCTTTGACCACGGGCACCTGGCGACCCTGGCGCTGGATGCAATGTCGGGTCGTGAGCTTTGGCGTCAGGACGTGACGCCCGAACGGGTCGAAGAGGTTCACCAATCCCTGGGTAGTCCCGCGTCGGCGACAGCGGTGACCGATGGCGAGCGTGTGTGGGTGCACTTTGGATCGGTTGGAGTCTTGGCCTACGATTTTTCGGGTCACGAACTCTGGCGCCGGCCCATGCAGTTGACGCAGACGGAGTACGGGGCGAGTTCATCGCCCATTCTGGCCGGCGAGAATGTCGTCCAACTTCTGGACCAGGATGGCGGTTCCCATCTGATTGCGCTCAACCAAAAGACCGGCGCTGTTGCCTGGCGGGTGGAACGGCCGGAGATGCGGAGGGGATTTGGAACTCCCTTGATTTGGGATCACGATGGGGCGTCGGACCTGGTGGTGCCCGGTACCCTTTGGCTGGAGGGTCTGGATCCGCGTTCGGGGGCGGAGCGATGGCGGGTGAGCGGCTTGGCTCGGATTACCTGCACTTCCCCGGTGGTGGGTGACGGACTTTTGTTTACGGCGAGTTGGACGACCGGCGGCGACCGCACGGCCGACCGGATTTCGATGCCCAAATTTGAAGAGGTTCTGGCCGAACGGGACAAGGATCATGACGGCAAGTTGAATTATGCCGAGCTGCCGGACGGCCCGGTGAAGCAGCGGTTCAAGCATTTGGACGGGAATCGTGATTCCGTCGTGGATCGATCCGAGTGGGAATCGATGGCGGCGATCTTCTCCCGTGTGGAAAACCAGGCATTTGCAGTCAAGCCGGATGCGCGCGGCGGGTTGTCGGACGCCGGTGTTCTGTGGCGTTTTAAGAAGGGGCTGCCCTATGTGGCCTCGCCGGTTTATTACCGGGGGCGTTTTTACACGGTCAAGAATGGCGGAATGTTCACCTGTCTCGAACCTCAAACGGGTCGGCCGCTTTATCAGGAGGAGCGGTTGGGGGCGGTGGGGGATTACTACGCCAGCCTCACCGCCGCCGACGGTCGGATTTACATCATGTCCCAGCGGGGCCTGGTGACGGTGGTGAAGGCGGGGGATGCTTTTCAGATTCTGGCGCAGAATGATCTCGGGGAACCCGTTCACGCTTCCCCCGCGATCGTGGGGGGCACTCTTTTTCTCCGCACGGCGGGCCATCTTTATGCGTTTCGATAGTCGATACTTTCCGTTGCCTCCCGCCGTGACTGCGGCGTAAAATTTGCGGGCTCATTACCATGCTTGAATGGAATATCCAGTCGCGCACGCATCAGTGCCACCTCACCGGCAAGTCGTTTGCTGAAGGGGAGTCCTTTCACACCGTTTTGCTGAATGCCGCGGTGGGTTTTGAGAGGATTGATTTGAGCATGGCGGCCTGGAAGGAGCACGGTGTGGAGATCATCGGCCGGCCCAATTTCATTTCCCATTGGGCCGGAACCTACGAGCCGCCACCGGCGGTGGCGCCCGATGCGATTCGGAAGGATGATGCCGAGAGCCTTCTGCGGGCGTTGTTGGAGCGTAAGGAGGAACGTTATGCGCCGGCGGCATTTATTCTGGCGGTCATGCTCGAGCGCAAGAAGGCGCTGCGGGTCAAGCGTCAGGTTCGGGAACGGGGACACCGGGTGACCGTTTACGAACACGTCAAATCAGGTGACATTTTCCTGATTGACGATCCGGACCTGCAACTGGCGCAGCTCGAGGCGGTGCAACACGATGTCGCCCGCCTTTTGGAACATGGCTTGCCGACGGAGGGTACGCCCACCGAAGAACCCTTTAATGCCCCCAGTGAGGTCAACACGCTAGCCCAGGCTTGAATCCTCGATGACGGACGGCCGCGCGCACTGATCGCGGGCGGGCTTCGGTGATCGGGACGGCCGCACCGTTCCATGACTGCATCTCCATCCTCGTTCCTGGAGCTGGAGGCTGCGTTGGGTCACAAGTTTCGCGATCCGACGCTGCTCCGCCTCGCTCTCACCCATCCCTCGCTGGCTCATGAGCTGGGCGGCGGACAAACGCACAACCAACGTCTGGAGTACCTCGGCGACGCGGTGCTGCAACTCGCGATCACGGCGGAGTTGTATTATAAGTTTCCCCAGCACGGCGAAGGTCCGCTTACCCAGGGGCGCGCCCAGCTAGTCAATCGTGGCACGCTGGCCGCGCAGGGCCGCCTGCTGGATTTGGGGCGGCATCTGATTCTTTCCCGGGGAGAGGAAACCAGCGGTGGTCGCACCCGGAGTTCCACCATCGCGGACGCTTTTGAGGCGGTCCTGGGCGCGGTGTTTTTGGACGCCGGATACGAAGAGGCCCGCAATCTGATCCTTCGCCTCTATCAGGAAACGCTGGTGGAGCTGGAGGTCGTCCCGAGCCAGGAGAATCCGAAAGGTGAATTGCAGGAATTGCTTCAGGCCACGAGCCCGGAACCGCCGCGCTACGATCTACTGTCGGCGACGGGCCCGGATCACAGCCGGCTCTTTGAGTGTGCCGTGATTCACGGGAGTGAAGAGTTGGGCCGTGGGGGTGGCCGGAGCAAGAAGCTCGCCGAAAGCGCCGCCGCCGCTGCTGCTCTTCTCCGCGTCCGTGAACGCTTGAATACTCCCAAATGACGACGCACCGCGTCGCCCGCCAAGCCTGAGTGGTCGGGTGACTCCCCGGGCGCCGGTGGGGAGTTTTTTGTCCGGGCGGATCGGCAAAGGACCATTCTCGGTATGGAAAGAAATCCTCCGTGAATATGTCCTTCCGAAAAGCGTTTCCTTTGGTCACCGCCTTGTGGCTGCAGTTTGCCCCGCTCCTGTCCCGCTTGGAGCCGGTGGCGGTCACGATGGCCAATCCGGTGGCCATGCTTTTGCGATGGATCGCCTGCGGGACGGCCGTGTCCGGCGCGTTTCATGCCGTGTCGGGTGCCACCGGAATGACGGTAACCGGTTCCGGCGGCGTGATTCCGGCGGGCACGCCGATTGTCGCATCGAAAGGCTCGGCCTTTACCGTTCGCTTCAGTATTCTGTCCAGCCATTACGGCGTCGCCAAAGCCTACACCTACGTTAATCTTCCTCCGGGATTGACGCGGGCATCGACCAAGACGGACACGGTTCAGGGGACTCCCACGACCGCCGGCCAGTACGTCACGACCGTCCGGGGTTGGGACAAGGCCAATGCCTCCGGCGATTCTTTTGCGACCACCGTGATTTTTACCGTCCAGGCGGCACCGCCTGTGATCACGGTGCAACCGGTGAGCCGGACGGTGGATCCTGGTGGTAGTGTGACTTTCAGTGTCACGGCCACCGGTGAAGCGCCTCTAACCTATCAGTGGTTAAAGGAGGATGTGGTGGTCGCGGGCAAGACGGGCAGCCTCACTTTGGCCAATATCACGTCCCTGGACGCCGGGCGTTACCGAGTACGGGTCGGCAGCTCGGTGGGCAGCACTTTGAGTGATTTTGCGACCCTGACAGTGAATGTGATTCCTCCGCCGCAGATCTTGTCGCAGACGACCCATTTGGAAATTTACCTCGGAGAGGCTGCCGAATTGGCGATTGTGCTGGCACCCACCGGCAGTGGCGTGGCGGCTCCGACGATCACCTGGCAGAAGGATGGCACGAATCTACCGGCGGCTTCATTGCCGACGTATGCCATCGCGTCGGCCGCTGCCGAGCAAGCCGGTCAATATGTGGCCAGGATTGCCGGTGTCGGGGGAACCCTTTCGAGTGCGCCGATTGCGGTGGTGGTCGCACCCCGTCCCGTCTTGCAAGCGAAACGGGATATCGATGGCGTTTCGGTCCTGTTCACGCCCCTTCCGGGACGCGAGTACGTGATCGAAACGCAGTCGACTGTGGGTGGGCCATGGACGGTACGACAAAACGTCGCCCGGCAGCCAGCGGTTTTGGAATCGGTGCTGCCGGCGAACCTGGAGCTGCAGTTCTTCCGCCTCCGGGTGGTGCCGCTCGTCCCCTGATATCGCCAGGTGGTGCGTCAGCGGAATTCGCCCAGAACGTGCAGCCACAGCGGCACGGTGAGCGCGAACAGCAAGGTTGAGAGCACGAGTGCCGTGGTGGTTTCGCCTTCGAGGGTATTGTAGCGCTGCGCGAACAGCAGTGCATTGGAGCCCACGGGCAGGGCGCCGATCAGGACAATGACGGACAAGGGCAGGCCGTGAAGGTGAAAGCCCCAATGCGCCACGATCAAGACGAGCGTGGGCTGGAACACGAGTTTCAGCAGCACCAGGGTGAAAACGCCCTTCCACGATTTGGGCAAGCCATACGCTGCCAGGGACAAGCCGATCAACGTCAGGCAGAGTGGCACCACCGCAGCGCCGAGCAGTTGCAAGACTTCGTCCGCGGCAACGGGCAATCCGAGCCCGGTGGCATTCCAAATCAAACCGCCGAGGACAGGCAGGACCACGGGATGAATCAGGGTGTTGCGGATGGTCAATGCCAGCATGCGCCACGGCGAGCGGCGCCGTCCGTCCGGGCCCAGAGTGGAAGCGCGCGCGAGGTCGAGTTCCACCAGCAGCGTCAGGACTGTCAATAATGTGAGCGCGTGGAGACTCACCACCGCCACGTGCAGGCTCAGTCCGGCTTCACCAAACATGGCGGCGGCGACCGGCACGCCGACTTGCAGGGTGTTGCCAAAGGACACTGTGATGGCCCGGACACTGGGTGCCGCCGGGCTGCTGGCATCGTGTCTTCGCCATCGGTGCCAGGCATATACCGTCAACATCTGGGCCAGGACCGGCAGGAAGAAGGCGATGAGCGTGGGCCAGGGCAGCGTGCCAAAATTGACGCGGGCCGTGGTGCGAAACAACAGCGCCGGAGCAAAGATGTAGAAGGCGGCGTTCGCGAGAATCCGGGCCGAAGTTTGGCCATTGGAACCGCCGTCCAGCCATCCACGGCGTCCCACCCACCAACCGATCACCACCGTGATCAGGATCGCCAGCAATTTGTTGAAGACCAGAACTGTCATGTCAGCAGCCGGGCGACTCTCGGACGAAGCGGTCGGCCGGAAAGAAATTCCGTGGAGCGACGGGCAATGTCGTTGGCCGAACTTGGTCGATCCGGTTCCGACACAGGGCATGTTGGATATCTCCGTTCGTGGGGATTCCGCAAAGCGCGGGTCGCGCTGCCGGGGAAATTCACCACCTTGACGCCTTGGACACGTGGGCTTCCTTGAGGGTCTCGTTTTTTATCATGCCGACATACGAATATTCCTGTCAGAAGTGCGGTCATCATTTTGAATTTGTACACTCGATGACGGCGCCGGCGCTGACCCAGTGCCCGAAGGAAGTTTGCCCGGGTAAAAAGTGGGGTCGGGGCAAGGTGAAACGCGGTGTCGGTGGCGGCACCGGGTTGATTTTCAAAGGCACGGGTTTCTACATCACGGACTATCGCAGTGAAGGCTACAAGTCAGCCGCCAAACAGGATTCCGCCGGGGGATCGACCGCACCGGCCGCTCCCGCTGGAGCGAAGGCCGCCCCGGCCGCCCCGGGCAGCACCCCAGCCCCGGCGGCCGCACCGGCTCCATCCGCCGCGCCGGCGAAGCCATCCAAGCCTTCGGGTGGTGATAAGAAGTAAACGCGATGGGGGCTGGGGCTTCCGCGGGTGGCTGGTCATCGGCCTTTTTCTGCTGGCCTTTCGGGGTGCCTTTGGGGCGGATTCGCTGGGGTCGGTATTGGATACCGCCGCACACGCCACGGCCACCAGTCGTTCCCAGCAGTTCATCATTCACGGGAAGCCCCCTCCGCTGGCGCACCTGGGGCGGATGCGACTGGCGGAGGATGAAAATCCAAAGGTGGAATTGCAGCCACAGGCGCTGGCGATCACCGCGGAACGGATTGAACGGGCCGTCCTTAATCGCCTGGGAGCGTCGCCTTCGGGTGTCCGTGGGCGTTTCCATCTGTTTTTGATCCCCACCAACCGGTTTGGCGGCGGACCGCTGGAGATCGTGCCGCGCGTGTATCGGGACGGATGGCAGTTTCACGTGGGCATTCCGGAGACGGTGGATTGGCGGCACCTCGTCCGGGGATTGACCGAGGTGATCGTCCTCGAACTGGCCAATCGTGAAGGCCACGAAACCCTGGCCCGCACGCCACTCTGGTTGAACGAGGGCTTGTCCGGGATCATTCAGATTCAGGAGGGCCGCAGCCTCCTCCAGGAACCGGAGGCCGGGGTGATCCGGACCGGTCGCCGGGGAGATCCCTTGTGGGCGTCCCGATCCGTGCTCAACGCCACCGGTCCGCTGACCTTTTCCGAGTTGAGCCAGCCACTGACGAGCCAGCTGTCAGACACCAACCAGTTCGCCCGATTCCAGGCCAGTGCGGTGTTGTTTACGCAGCAACTCCTTTTGGAAGACGGCGGCCCGGCGCGCTTGCGTCAGGCGGTGCTGTGGTCGCCGCAATTCCTGAATTGGGAACTGGCCTTTCTGCGCGCCTTTGAAGGCCGTTTCCTGAGCGCACTGGAGGTCGAAAAATGGTGGGCGGTCAATGCGGCGTCGGTGTTGTCGCGGGATCCTTTGCACCGCTGGACGCGTGAAGCAGCGTTGACCCGCCTGCGCAGTGTCAGCCTGGAGTCGACGAGCGTCCAATCCGACACGAATGCTCCCGCCGTCCGACGACAAATGACGCTGGGGGAGTTGATCGGCAATGTCGAATTTCCGGCGCAGCGGGAATTCCTGGAACGGAAACTGGGACAGCTGCGGGAAATCCATCGGCAATCGCCCGACGAACTATTGACGCTGGTGGAGCAATATTATCGATGCCTGGAGACCTACCTATCGCAACGTCAGGGTGCGGGTGTGGATCCGAGCGGTCGGGGGGCCATCGCGGTGCGCGTCCAACTTCTGGTGCGTCAGACCGTCCGCCGGCTTGGCGAATTGGATCGCCGGCTCGCGGCCCTGCAATAGGCGCAAACGTTGCCATCGGAAGCGCTGGCCGCGTCCGGTCGAGCCGACGGGCTGGCGTCAGCTGACGGTGAGAGGTCCGTCAAAAACGGTCAGGCTCAAGACTTCCGTCCGGGCGACATGGGGGCCGTGTTCAATGCCCTTGGGAGCGTGGAAGCAGGTGCCCGGGCCGTGGCCCACGCCGGATTCCTCCCATTCGCCCGTGAGAATGTAGGCGGTTTCGTTGGCCAGCGGATGGGTGTGCGCCGGCACCGTCACACCGGCTTGGAACTTTCTCAAGACGGTGACGGCACCGGTGGCGGCGTTTCGGTGCAGTATTTTAATTTCGACACCGGGATACGGTCCGGGTTGCCACGGTTTGTCGTCCGCGGTGATCGTGTAGGGAAACATGGCGAGGTGTGATGATGCTGATCCGTAACTGAACGCGTTGGTATCGTCGCCGGCCGGAGATGCCAGGGCGAACGTCAATTGCGGGCAATTCCTGCGGGGGCTGTGGGATCGCAGATGTCAGTTCCCGGGTGCGCTTTGCTTGCTCGATTGGGACTGTCCACGCACGCTGGGGACTTGGGCCATGTCCATTGAGTTTTCCAAGCCGATCAGTGCCGGCACCCGCTTGTTGGCCGTGTACGGTCAACCGATCCGACATTCCGCATCACCGGCGATGCAGAATGCCGGGCTGGCGGCGCTGGGTCTTGATTGGCGTTATCTGGCGTGCGAGGTGGCGCCGGGGCGGTTGGCGGAGGCGCTCGCCGGGGCCAGGGCCATGCACTTCCTCGGCTTGAATCTCACGGTGCCGCACAAACTCCTCGCCGTCCCGTTGATCGATGAATTGGATGAATCCGCTCGCACATGGGGGGCGGTGAATACCGTGGTTTTTGAAGCGGAGGATGCCGAGGGTTGGTGGCGGCCGTTGGGACAATTGCGCGAGGTTCGCGGGACGATCCGCAGCCGGGGATACAACACCGATGCGGACGCCATCGTCCGCTCAATTGCGAACGACCTGCAGATGGAAGTGCGGTCGAGCCGGGTCTTGTTGCTCGGAGCGGGCGGAGCTGGCAGGACGGCGGCGCTGCGCCTGGCCGATGAAGGCGTCGCGGAGATTTACCTGGTCAATCGAACCGCCGACAAAGCCGAGGCGCTGCGCTGCGAAATTGAGGAACGCTTTCCGGCCGTGTCCGCCAACGTGGGGTATCCCGAAACCGAGGTGGAATTGATCCTGAATGCCACCTCGCTCGGGCTCAAACCCAATGATCCCCTGCCTTGGGATGCGGCGCAGTTCGATTTACGGAGGGCCGACGCGGCGTATGACATGGTCTATCGTCCCGCGGAAACGCCCTTCCTGCTGGCGGCGCGCCATGCCGGCCTGCGGGTTGCGAATGGATTGGGGATGCTGCTGCACCAGGGTGCGGCCGCACTGACGTTGTGGACGGGCCGCCCGGCGCCGCTGGCGGCCATGCAGGCGGCGTTGTGGCGGGATGTCTATGGGTCGACCGGGGAGGCCCGAAAATGAGGGAGGCGTTTTTGGATTGGGCCACCCGGGATTTCAGTCTTTTCGGGATGCCGTTTCATTTTTGGACCGGGGTGTTTTTCATCCTGGGTTCGATGGTGGGGAGTTTTCTCAACGTCGTGATTTACCGACTGCCGCTGGGCTTGAGTGTGGTCCACCCGGGATCACATTGTCCCGGCTGCCAGAAGGCCATTCCCCTGCAGTTGAATCTGCCGATCATTTCCTGGATCTGGTTGCGGGGGCGTTGCCGGAACTGCCGCTGTTCCATCTCGCCGCGTTATCTCGGCGTCGAATTGCTGACGGGGCTGGTGTTTGTGGCGACCTGGCTGCGTTGGGGGCACGAGGATTCAACCCTCGCACTCTGCCTCTTTGTGCTGTGGTCGTTGTTCATCGCCGCGACGTTCATCGATTTCGATCATTTCATCATTCCGGATGAAATCACCATCGGTGGTGTTGTCTCCGGGGTGGGCGCGAGCCTGATCGCCCCGTCGCTGCATCATCTCTCGGACTTGCTGGTTGCCCTGCGGTCCTCGGGCATCGGCATCGCGGTGGGCTTTGGCCTCGTGTACGGCGTGGTGTGGCTGGGAAAACTGCTGTTTGGAAAAGTCCGCCTGAAGCTGGAGCCCGGTGCGAACCTGGTTTTTCATGGAGGCGGATTGACGCACCCCGGAGAAACGGTGCCGTTTGAGGAGATTTTCTATCGGCCGGGCGACACCGTGCGCGTGAAGGCCCGGCGGGTTGAAATGCCGGATCGGTGCTATCAGAATGTCGACGTGCAACTCGCGCTGGCAGCCAAGCCACCGTTCCTAAAGGTGGGCGACGAAACCTTTGATCCGGCGGAAGTGAGCCATGTGGAAATGGTCGCCGACGAGGCGATCCTCCCGCGGGAAGCCATGGGTTTTGGGGACGTGAAATTCATGGCGGCCATCGGGGCGTGGCTGGGCTGGCAGGCCACACTGTTTTCCCTGGCGACGGCGTCGTTGATGGGAGCAATTGTGGGCGTGACCCTGGTCGCAGTGGGACGCAAGGAGCAGGGGGGCAAGCTGCCCTTTGGACCTTATCTGGCGTTGGGCGCGGTGTTGTGGGTGGCGGGTGGCTGGGTCTGGTGGAACCGGACCTTTTATTGAAGCATCGGTCGTTCCCCGGCTTTGCGCTTGTCGAGCCAGCAGGGAAGGGTGAGGAGGTAAACCAGCAGGCACCAGCCCAGGACCGTGAGCCACAGTCGGAGCGGAGTGGATCCGAGTGTCCGAGCCTGGTGAAGAGTTGGCTGGAATGCGAAGCTTACCGGCACGCTGGCCAGGCAGGCGGCCGTTCCGTTCAACCAATATCCGTAGTGGGGTGACGGGCGAAGTCCTGGCCATATCCTGGCCGCGACCAGGCGCGCCCCGGGAATTGTCGCCGCCGCCACACTCCAACCGGACAGGGCCGTCCAAGTCCAGAAAGGGGTCGAGGATTGAAGCATGCCGGAAAGGCCTGTGGCAGCGGCCAAAATCAGGGTTTCGGCCAGGACCAGATTCTGGGCCGGCACCCGGCGGGACCAAGCCCGGAGTGAGGTGGCCAGCACCAGCGCCGACAGGATCCCGAGGGTGACAGTCAACGGAGCGCTACGGTTTGGTGGGCGTCTGCTTGATGAGGATCGGACCTTTGAAAACAGGATTCGGGTTGGTCGAAGCCGGACGGGCGGGCGGCGGCGTCGTGCCGGTGCCGCTCCGGGTCATGTTGGGAGTTTTTGATTTCGGCAGGGGGGCGGCGGGCTCTTTGGAGATCAGCGTTGGGTTCGCCCTTTTCCATTCGTTGAAGCCGCCGTCCAGATTCACCACGTTGGTAAAACCGAGGGCGGTGAAGTTTTGGCAAGCCCGTGCGCTTCGTGTGCCCGCGGCGCAGTTCACCAGATAGAGTCTGGACCGGTCGAGCCCGGCGATCGCCGCCAGGAATTCCCGCTGGCCGATGTCCGCCAGGGCCGCCTGCGGGATGTGGCCTTCCGAGAATTCCTCGGCCGTGCGGACATCCACGACGACCGCATCGGGCCGGGTCCGAAGCTGCTCAAATTCCGCAACCGTGGCGTGTTTGAAGCGCGCGCCCGCGGGAACGGCCCGGGTGGGGGCGGGATTGGCGTGGGCGACGGCCGCTCCATTCGTGGCCGGCGGGAGCGTCGGCGGGGCCGGACGCGTGCCCGGCGGAGGCAGCTTGACCACGGTGGGCTGAACCATCGGCCCGGCCGCAGTCTTGGTGTCCGCAGCGACGGCTCCGACAAGGAGGCTGACCAGGGCAACGCCGGCGATGCCGGCCGACGAACAAAGGCGTGGGTGGACTTTCATCGACTCAATTAGAGCGGAAACATTGCTGGCGGCAATGCAGGTCTTCCCCGGATCCAAGCGGTGCACTGGGGAAGCCCGCCAGGTGCCGAAGGCGCTTCTCACCACTCCGGTTCAGGACGCGGCCAAATCCGGTGCCGTCCCCATGCGATCGAAGATTTCGGATGGAAATGGCACGGCGCGCATGACCCCGTCCGCCGTCTTGGCGACGCACACGACGGTGAGTCGCCCGACCGCGACCTCCTCCGCAGGGCCGGGTTCAATTCGGCGAAAGCGGATTTCAAAAATCACGGTACGCGCCTTCTTTCCCACCACCCGCAGGTGCATCTCGACAACGTCTTCAAATCGCAGCGGACGCCGGTAGTCACAGGATGCGTGAACGCGGGGCAAACCCAGCGGGGGATCATATTGCGGCATCACCACGGAGGTGCCGAGGGCGCGCCAGAAGGCATGCTCGACCGTCTCCATGTAGCGGAAAAAGTTGGAGAAATGGACAATGCCCGCGAGGTCGGTATCGCTGAATTCAACCCGGCGGGTGGCGCGAAATTCAAAAAGCACGGTGGAGAGGCTCAGTCGTGGCGGGCGCGGGGAAAAGTAAAAGGCGGGGGCGCGTCCACCGCACCCGACGTGGCCAATGGACCTCAACCAGCGGGGTGCGCGGTGCCGGGTGGACGCAGCGGATCCGGCGACGTCGCCAAAATTCGCCGGGTCGCCGCCACCACTTCCCGCGCCATGACCGCATCGCGGTACCGCTCAAAAACCGCGAGTCGACCGGCGGCCCCGAGTTCGCGCAGTCGTGCGGGATGGCGCAACAGCGGCTCCAGTGCGTTGGCGAGACTCGGGGCGTCATTTCGCGGATACACCACGCCGCCACCGGTATCGGCGATGATTTCCCGGAATCCGCAGACGTCCGGTTGCACGATGGGCGTTCCGGCCGCCATCGCTTCAATGGTGTACAAGCCGAAAGCCTCACTGAAGCGGGCCGGCACCGAGATCACATCGCAGGAGGCCAGAAAGGCGACCTTCTCGTCGCGGGACAAGTTGGGGTGAAAGGAAGCCCCCTCGGCGAGTCCGGCGTCGGCGAGCTTCCGCTTCTGGACGGCCACAAACTCGACGTCTCCCGGCCCGCAACCGCCACCGACCCGCAGTTGCAGGTCGGGCACGAGCGCACGACGACGCAGGTCAATGAAGGCATCCACCACCAGATCCAGCCCTTTGTCGGCACATTGGCGGGCGAAAAACCCAAGTTTCAGGGGAGTGCGCGAATCCAACGGCGGACGCGAGGGCAGGGTGGAATAGCCGTCCAGGGAAATGCCGTTCGGGACGACCTGCAGTTTCGCCGAAGGCAGCGCGAGCCGTTCGCCCATGCGGTCGGCGAAGTAGCGGGTGGGGGCGATCCAGCCATCCACCTCTTCCGCCCGCCTGGCCAGGTGCGTCCAGGCGGACGAGCGATAGGGTTCCGGCATGCCGTCGAGGAACGATTCCTCGCTTTGCAGAAAACAGATCACGCGGGTGCCCAGTGCGCTTTTCAATTCCCGGACGAAGCCGACCAGCAGAGCATTGGAGAGGTAGACCGCATCGAACTGCGGGCGACGGTGCAGCCATTGGATAAGTTCGCCCAACTCGCGACTCTGGTTGCCCGCCTCACCTTCGAGCATGGAGACGGTCAACTCGCCCACATCGGAAGCGCGTGTTTTCGCCGTCTTGCCCGCCGCCCATTTCAGCAACCGGGGCGAATCGAACCAACGGCGGAACCACTCCGGAGCGCGCCGGTGCCAGCTCAGTTTCTGCGATAGGAAGACATTGATCCCGCCAAAGAACGTCGGTGAATCCGACTGCGCGGGTGCCTCGTCCAGGGTCATGGGCAGGTACAATGGCACCATCACGATGTCATGCCCCTGCCGTCGCAGTTCCGCCACCAGGGCGTTGTCGCGGAAACAATTTCCGCAATACATGCCGCCCGCGCCCGGAGTGATCTGAACGAGATTCACTGGCGGGATGTTACAGTGGACCGGACGGGCGACAAGTTGATCGCGTGGGCCCGAAAATGCCTCAGGCCCCCGTCGGGAGTGGTTCGTCGCGCCATTCGCCGGGCGCCAGGTTGCCCAGAGTATACGGCCCAAATTGGGAACGGTGCAGCGCCGTGACCACGCGGCCATGGACCGCGAACATGCGCTTCACCTGATGGAAGCGCCCTTCGGTAATGGTCAGTCGAAGCAGATTGCCGCCCAGCGGTTCCAGTAGCGCCGGCGCGCAGGGTTTGTCCTCGCCATCGAGGCGGAAGGTTCCCGACGCAAAGACTTCCGCCAAGCCTGCGGGCGGTTCCTGGTCGAGGGTCACCTGATAGACTTTGGGAATCTTGTGCCGCGGTGCGGTCCAGCGATGGACGAGGTCCCCTTGATCCGTCAGCAACAACACGCCGGTCGCGTCTTTGTCGAGCCGGCCGATGGTGGTGATTTCCGGATTCCGTGCCGACCAGCGCGGGGGAACGAATTCGAAGACATTGGGACCTTCCCGGGTGTCCCGCGAACAGACGCAGCCGGCCGGCTTGTGCAGCACCACGAGCACTCCCTGCGGATGGTCCACCGGCTCGCCATCAATCCGGACCGTCGCGGGATTGACTCGTCGATCCGGTTCGCGGACCGCTTGACCGTCGACGAGGACACGCCCGGTCTTCAACCAGATGCGGGCCTGGCTGCGACTGCAATACCCAAAGCGCGACAGCAATTGGTCCAGTCGCAGTTCTGTTTTCATTGGGCGAAGGATGGGTCAGACGCCGGGGAGTTGCACCACGAACTCGAAGGATTTCCACTCCGAGCACGACGTGCGCTTCTGTCTCGCCGTTCAAGAGTGCAGCCAGCTCGTGCTGATCTCGGCCCGTGCAGATCTTGCGCCGCTGCTCCAATTCATGAGCAAGTTCCCACGGGGTAACCGATCAATCCTGACCGAGAAACTCCAGGGCGCGCCGTTCATGCCAGTAGCTTTGCCGGTCGCCCGCACCGCGGAAGCCGACGTGCCCTCCCCGTTGCGGTGTTTCCAACCAGACATTCGGGTTCTGCGCCGCGAGGGCGAACGGATGGCACTCCGGCGCGAGAAACGGATCGTCGGCTGCGTTGATGATAAGCGCGGGCACCGCGATCCGGTGCAACAGCGGCTTCGACGAGCACCGCGCCCAGTAGTCGGCGGCGTCGCGAAACCCGTGCACCGGGGCGGTGAAACAGTCGTCGAAATCCCGAAAAGTCCGAACCTGTGGCCAGCAGGTTTCCCGGGTGATGGCTGGCATCAAGGCTCCGTATCGTCGTACTTTTTCCGCGGCCTTGGCCCGGAGCGAACGGAGAAAGTGATTCAGATAAGGCCTTCCCGCCGATCGGGACATCACCCCGGCTGCAGCGGCGAGGTCGCAGGGAACGGAAAAAACCACCGCCCGCCGAACCAACCCGGTCGCCTCCGCCCGTTCCCCAAGATATTTCAGGGTCACATTTCCCCCGAGGCTGAAGCCCACGAGACCCAGTTCAAGGTCTTTGTTTGACCCCACGGTTCGCGTGACATGGTCGACCACCCGCGCCAGATCGTCGGATGAGCCCGAATGATAAGCGCGGGGCGTCCGATTGGGCTCGCCCGAGCAGCCGCGGAAATTCCAGGCGACAGCATCCCAGCCCGATTGGTTGAGCGTACGGATTAATCCCGCCACGTAAGGTCGCCGTGAGTTGCCTTCGAGCCCATGGGAGACGATCGCCAGCCTCTGGGACCGGGTGCGCGGGGGCACGGGAGCTGGGGCGGGACTCCAGTCGAGATCCAGGAAGTCGCCATCCGGCAGTTCGAATCGTTCGCGACGCCAATGTTCCGTGGAAATTCGCCGTCCCAATGCGGGCCAAAGTGTTTGGAGGTGCGCACCCGCGAGCCACCACGGCGGACGAAAACGGGAGTGGGACACCAGAGGCATCGGCGGGTCTTCGGTAGCTGGAAAATCGCGCGAGCGACAGCGGGAAAGGCGCTTGAATTCACCCGAGGATTGGCGGCCACGGGTCGCACGGGTCGCTCTTGCTGGAAGTCGGCCGGATCAAAGAGGGCGGCGAGAGAATTGTCCGGGCGTCCGGACCAGACAATGCTCCCGGCGCGTGTCCCTTCATACTCCAGGAAATCTCGGTGCCGTCATCGACGTCGGCACCAACTCGGTGAAATTGCTCGTGGCCTTCACTCAATCGGGAACGGTCACGCCCCATTTGGAGACGAGTGAGCAGACACGGCTGGGCATGGGTTTCTATGATTCCCGGCGTTTGCAGCCCGGACCCATTGAACACACGGCCCGGGTCGTGGCGCGGTTTGCCGCGGAAGCCCGTCAACTCGGCGCCGGGCGCGTCCGGGTCATTGCCACCAGTGCCGCGCGCGAAGCGCTGAACGCCGGGGAACTTACCGGCGCCATCTTTACCGCCTGTGGCTTGACGACCGAAATCATCTCCGGCGAACAGGAAGCCGACTGGGGTTTTGCCGGCGTGCTCTCGGATGCACGTTTTCATCGCCAGCCCTTGATGATTCTCGATGTGGGCGGCGGCAGCACCGAACTGATTTTAGGTCGTGCGGATTCCGTGCCGGCCCGGCCCAGTTTTCGCCGCAGTTTTCCGCTGGGGAGTGTCCGTTGTCTGGAGCAGTTTCGTTGCGGAGATACCCCGACCGTCGCGCAATTTGCTGCGGTGAGGCAGTCTCTCGGCGAGTTCGTCCGCTGCGAAATCGTGGCAAAAGTTCCGTCCGGATTGGAAGGTTCTCTGGCGGTGGGTATCGGTGGGACAACCGCGATACTGGCGTTGGTTTACCATGGACAACGGGAGTTCGATCGCGATCTGGTGGAGGCCACGGAGTTTCCGCGGGCGACCTTGACCGGACTGGTCGAGCGGCTCTGGGCGATGCCGCTGGCCGAGCGCCGTCTATTGCCCGGGATGCCGCCGGAACGGGCGGACGTCATTCTGTTCGGCGCGGCGATTTACGAGGCCGTGCTCCGGGAATTCAACCTGCCGGTGATGGCGATCAGCCTCCGAGGATTGCGTTACGCGGCGTTGCCGGCCTGACGCGGCGCCCTCACTTTTCCGCCGCCGCGGGTCGCCGAAGCGGATCGTCCAGATCCGGGCGATAGAGGATCAGCTTCAGGGGGAACCTGGCATCTCAACGGATCTCCATAGGCGGTGGATTCAAGACGGCCGGCGCGCCGGTGCCGGGTGTTGGCTGGCCGGCGAGCAGTTGGCCGAGCAGTGTTGAGCCCGCCGGTATCAAGGTCAGCCGACCGTCCGAGTGAATCATTTTCTGGGTTTCCAGAATGCGGAAAAGTGCGCTGGCCACTTCTGGGTCCTGCGAAATTCGGTTGAGTGCCGAGCCGACAAGTTGGGGACGGATGGCTCCGGCGCGTGCGAATTCAACGGCGGCCTGTCGCTCGGCGGTGCTCGCGATGATGCTGACCTGATTGGCCCCGTCCTGCCGGATGGCCGAGGTCACCTGGCGCAGGCGATTCACCACCTTGCTCTCGATCTGTTTGATCATGGCGACGTCGCGGAAATGGACCTTGCGAATATAGACCGAGCCCAGCTTGTAGCCCCACTCGTGGGATTTCGGGGAAACCTCCGCCCGCACCGTGCTGCTCATGGCGTGGCGATTGATCAACATGTTGCCGAGCGGCAGATTGCTCAGGCAACGCACGGTCGAGTTGCTCACATTGGCGGCGAGGGATCCCCGGGGATCCGTGTTCTTGAAAAGGTACGAGACGGGATCGCTGACAAACATTTCGTACCAGATGCCGATGCCCATCGGCGCCCCTTCCTCCGAGTTCACCGGTTGGCTGCGCAGGTACTCTTGATCCAGCCGCATGTCGAGAACGTGGCGCGTGCCCATCCAGTTCACGATCACTGCCCGCCAGCCCAGCTTGGTAATGAGAAAATGGAGGCCGGGTTCATCCAGGGTGGCGATCACCTTGCCGAACAGCACGTAGACGAAGCAGCGGCGCTCCGGAACAATGGCATACAGGCCGAACATGCGGGCGCCGAACAACAGGATCGGCATCACGATGAAGCCGCCGAAAAACGTCACCGCCGCAGCAATTAGAAAAGGAATCATACCTTGGCCTCCACGAAGATTTTCTGGGCTTTGTCGAACAACGACAGTCCGACGTTGCGCACATAAGCCGCGAGCACGCCGGAGCCGCTCCGTTTCAATTCGGTCAATTGCTCCGCCTGGCGAAGGAGCGGTTCGACTTCTGCCTGGGCCCGGAGGGTTTCGATCTCGACCGCACGACGGGATTGGACGATTTTTTGGTCAGCCGCGGCCTGCGCGAGACTGATATCCGAGGAGACCTGATTGTAGGCCGTGTTGATCGCCGCCAACGCCGACTCCACTTCGGGTGGCGGATCGATGCCGGTGATCAACGAGGCGTCCAGCACCATGCCGTACCGTGCGGATGAAGAGCGACATTCCTGATCCATGTGCTCGTTGAGATCCCGCATGTTTTTCCGAATATCATTGATGGAGATGCCGGTCACGATGGTCGCGTCGGGCCCTCCCACGGCCGGCAGGACGGGCGCTCCGGCGGGCGCGTGTGGGGCCTCGAAATTCGCAATGCGTTCCCGGAGGACCGAAACGAAATAGCCCATCACGTGCGCAATCGGATGTTTCACGCCGAACAGGAAGGCATAGAGGTTTCGCTCAGAGACCCGGTAACGGATCTGGCCGGTGAGGCCGGTGTTCAATTGATCCTTGGTGACGGCTTCCAGGATGGTGCCGCGGTCATTGGCGGACGGATCCGTCGGATCCCAGGCCATGTTCACGGTTTCCGTGGCGATCGACACTTTGTAGACCCGCTCCCACGGCCAGCGGAAGTAGGGTCCACCCGGCGGGATGACCCGCACCTGCGGGTAGGTGTAGCGGGCTTTTTCGTCGGCATTCAAGGTCTCGGAAATGGGATCGTCCGACGTGGTCAGGTCCCCCACCCGCTGGGCGCGGCCAAAGCTCGTTTTCACCGCGCGTTCGTTCTGATTGACCGTAAAGAGGCCTGCGGCGAGATACCGCACCAGAAACCAGGCGACCAACCCCAGGAAG